>JBFIDI010000646.1:0-2955 GCA_041581405.1 Burkholderiaceae bacterium | reverse complement strand
GGGCAGGCCGGTTGGGATGCGCTGGGTGTGCGGCGCTCGGTTCCCGCGCCACCCGCCGACGGTCGACCGGCGGTGCGCCGGCGTGGCAGGATAGGGCGATGACGAAAAAACGCGACAAGGCGGCGAGCGCCATGAATGCCGGCACGGGAAGCCGCGGGGCGGACGCTCTGGCGGGTGAATTGCGGCCGGGGCAATCGGTGGCATTGCTGCAGGAGCTGCATATCCTGACCCGCGACGGCAGGCTGAACCAGGATTCCCGGCGCAAGCTCAAGTAGGTCTACCACCTGTACCAGTTCATCGAAAAGCTGCTGCTCGAGCTCGGCGCCGAGGCTGCGCCGCCGGCGAGCCCGGCCAGCGGCGGCGCCGGACCGGGGCTTGCCGTGGCCGATCACGGTGCCGGCAAGTCCTACCTGGGATTCATCCTGTACGACCTGTTCTTCCGCCAGCGCGCGGACGGCTGGATCTACGGTATCGAGACCCGGACCGAACTGGTCGAGAAGTCGCGCGCGCTGGCGCAGCAGCTGGGTTTTGCGCGCATGTCGTTCCTGAACCTGAGCGTGGCCGAGTCGGCGCTTGCGGCGGAATTGCCGCGGCAGATCGACCTGGTGACGGCGCTGCACGCCTGTGACACGGCGACCGACGATGCGATTGCATTCGGTCTGGCCAAGTCGGCCCGCGCGATGGTGCTGGTGCCGTGTTGCCAGGCCGAGCTGGCGCGCATGCTCAATGCGGGCAAGGCCTTGAGCCTGCGGCGAACACCGCTGGCCGAGTTGTGGCGGCACCCCCTGCACACCCGTGAAGTGGGCAGCCAGTTGAGCAACGTGTTGCGATGCCTGTATCTCGAGGCCTGGGGTTACCAGGTCACGGTGACGGAGTTGGTGGGCTGGGAACACAGCATGAAGAACGAGTTGATCATCGCCCGCCATACCGGCCAGATGCGACGCAGCGCGGCCACGCGGATGCGGGAACTGCTGGCGCAGTTCGGCCTGGAGTCGCTGCTGCAGGACCGGTATCGATTGCCGGCGCAGGATGCGTCGCAAATGGTTACCAACGCCGCTGCGACGGGGAGCACAATCGAGGCGGACGAATGAACGCGAACGCGGTGTTTGCATGTGCAAGGGGAGTGAATTGAAGAAAGCCCTGGGTTTGTTGCTGGTTTTGGTGCTGTCGGCCTGCTCGACCACCAGTCCGGATGTGGTGCAGCGCCGTGATGCACAACGGCTGTCGACGGTCCAGGATGCGACCGTCCTGTCGGTGCGTCCGGTCACGGTCGACGGCACCCAGTCGGGCGTGGGCTCGGTTGCCGGCGGTCTGGTCGGCGGGGTCGCGGGCTCCAGCGTGGGTGGACGGCGCGAGGGCATCATCGTGGGCGTGCTCGGTGCGGTCGCGGGTGCCGTTGCGGGCAATGCGATCGAACGTTCGGCCACGCGCGAAGACGCGGTGGAGATCCTGCTCCAGATGCGCAACGGCGAGCGCCGGGCCATCGTGCAGGCCCGCGGCACCGAGACCCTGGTACCCGGCGATGCCGTCATACTGGTCATGACCGGCGGCAAGGCCCGGGTGACACGCGCGCCCCGCTAACATCGCGGGGTCAGATTCCCATTGCCGCTGCGCCCCTGGCGTCGCGGTCCCGCATCATGGCTCGACTCGCGCGTGTTTCCGTACCCGGCCATCCCTACCACGTCATCCAGCGGGGTAACAACCGCCAGCCGATCTTCCGCTCGGACGCGGATCGCGAGAAGATGCGCAGCCTGCTGGCGGAGAACGCGACCCAGTTCGACGTGGCGATTCATGCCTATGTGCTGATGGACAACCACTTCCATCTGCTGGTGACACCCCAGGGGCCGGACGGGTTGCCGAAGATGATGCAGGCGGTCGGCCGGCGTTATGTGCGCTATTTCAACGATACCCACCAGCGCAGCGGCACCTTGTGGGAAGGGCGCTACAAGTCCGCCTTGGTGCAATCGGAGCGTTACCTGCTGGCCTGCATGGTGTACCTGGACCTCAATCCGGTGCGTGCCGGCATCGTGACGCGGGCGCAGGACTACCCCTGGTCCAGTCACGCGCATTACGTGGGGCTGCGCAACGACCGCCTGGTGACGCCCCATGCGCTGCTCTGGGAACTGGGCAACACGCCATTTGCGCGCGAGTCGCGTTACGGCGAACTGGTTCAGGCGGGTATCTCGCAGGAGCAGCAGCAGGCGCTCGGGCAGTCGGTGACCAGCGGCTGGGTGCTGGGTGACGCGCGCTTCGTCGCCGGACTGCAGGGGCGCACGCAGCGCCGCCTGACACGTTCGATGCCGGGGCGGCCGGTGAAGAAGCGACCGGCGTCCGATGGAACGCCCGGGTGATGATTGCGATTCGATAGGGGCTTTTATCTGTCCCCAATTAATGCGGACTCGTGAAGAGATGTTTTTAATTGGAATCTGACCCCATTTAATATTTCTCGGCATGAATGTTGCGGTGCACTAAACTGTGTGCCCGGCCCGGGAGCTCCACGGATTGCACGATGGCGGCGGTGCGGGTTGGCGTAGTGACGAGGAACAATCATGGCGACTTTGGACGAAATCGAGCATCTGCAACGCAACGGCCTGTACAGCGGCGAACACGAACACGACGCTTGCGGCGTCGGTTTCGTGGCCAATATCCGGGGCGTCAAGTCCCATGACATCGTCAAGAACGCGCTGAAGATCCTGCAGAACCTGGACCACCGCGGTGCGGTGGGCGCCGACAGCCTGATGGGCGACGGCGCCGGCATCCTGCTGCAGTTGCCCGACACCTTGTACCGCGAGGAGATGGCGGCCCAGGGCGTGGTGTTGCCGGCGCCGGGCGAATACGGCGTGGGCATGATCTTCCTGCCCAAGGAGCACGCATCGCGCATGGCCTGCGAGCAGGAGATGGAGCGCGCGATCAAGGCCGAAGGCCAGGTGCTGCTGGGCTGGCGCGACGTGCCGG
>JBFIDI010000645.1:0-2987 GCA_041581405.1 Burkholderiaceae bacterium | reverse complement strand
TGTCAAGGATCTGCGCACCAGCTTCTCCCTCGGCGAGGTCAAGAACAGCAGCAGCCTGCCGCTGGGCCATCTCGGCCCCCGTGCGGGCGCGGCCCGTTCCGGCGCGGCGACATCCCGGGGAACGACTCGCCGGCGCTGACGCCCATCCGCATTCGACGGCCGGCTCAGGGCTTGGGCCACAAGGCCCACATGTGCAAGGGCTGCTTGAGCCGCCCGGCGATCTCGCCGGCCTGGTCGCCCCAGCCGACGAAATAGTCGGCCCGCACCGCGCCGACGATGGCGCTGCCGGTGTCCTGCGCCAGCACCAGGCGCTGCAGCTTGAGCACCGGGCCGCTGGTGGACATCCATACCGGCGTCCCGTACGGAATGCTGCCGGGGTCGACGGCGATCGATCGCCCCGGCGTCAGCGGCACGCCCTGGGCACCGCGCGGACCGAAACCGGCGTCGAACTCCGACAACGGCTCTTCGCGGAAAAACACCGTGCGCGGGTTGCTCCACAACATCTCGTTGACCCGCTGCGGATTGAGCGTGACCCAGTTGCGGATCGACGGCCACGAGGCCTCGCGCACCTGCTGCTGGTCGAGCAACCAGCGCCCGACGCTGCCATACGGCTGGTCGTTGGTCGCGGCATACGCCAGACGCACCATGCGCTGCTGGCCGTCGGGTTCGCGCAGTTGCAGCCGCCCCGAACCCTGGATCTGCAGCAACAAGGCATCGACCGGATCGGCCAGCCATGCGATCTCCTGCCCGCGCAAGGCCGCCTTGGCCTCGGGCAAGGTCTCCATTTCCTTGCGCGTGAACCACGGCTTGCGTGCGGCGAGCCGCTCCGGCGGACGGTACAGCGGAACGTCGAACTCGCCTTGCCGCTGGCGCGAGGCCTGCAGCACCGGTTCGTAATACGCCGTCAGCAGGCCCTCGCCCGCACCGCCGGACAAGGGTTCGATCCGGTACGGCTGCAGGCGCTGCATCATCCAGCGCTGCTGCTGTTCGCGCGACGCCAGGCTGAGCAGGCGCACATCCGGACACAAGGCGGCGAATGCCGGGCCGGGCCGCTCGCAGCTCTTGAGCCAGGCATTCCAGGCCTCGTGCAGCGCATCGTCGGACCAGCCGGGCAACTCGGCCCAGCGCACCGGTATCCAGCGGCTGCGGGCCTGCTGGCGCACCGGCGGCAGCTCCGCGACATCGTCGTCGATCGGAGCCGACAGCGGCGGCAGCGGCACGGCCACCGGCACGGACGGCGGCACGGCCGCCGTGCTCGGCGGCGGCGCGGGGCGCACCGCTTCGGGCGACGACGTGGCACAGGCCACCAGCATTTCTACAATGCCGACACAAGCTAGTGCAAACGCGACATGGCGCAGGAGTTGGAACATGATCCTTATTTTGCTTGAAGCCCTGGTGGCGCTGCTGCTGCTGCTGTTGATCGTCTGGTGGACCATGTTCTCCGGACGCCAGGGCGGCGAGCTGCCGGATGTCGCCAGCGCCGAAGCCGACGAAGCCAAGCCCCTGCCACCTCCGGCTCCGGCGCCCGCAAACGGGGACAAACCACCGTCCGGACCGGCCGGCTGAGTCGGCCGGTCCGACACGCGGCGCGACCGCGCCGCCTCAACGCGTCTGCAGCGCATTGGCCAGTTCGACCGCGGACTTGACCTTCATCTTGTCGAACACGCGCGCCCGGTGGACCTCGACCGTGCGCACGCTGATCTGGAGCTGGTCGGCGATCAGCTTGTTCGGCAGGCCATCGAGCATCAGGCGCATGACCGCATGCTCGCGCTCGGTCAATCCGGCCAACATGCGCTCGATGGCCTCGCGCTGCGCCTGGTGCTGCAACACCCGCGCCGACTGGCTCAGCGCCAGCTCGATGCGGTCGACCAGGGCGTTGTCGGAGACCGGTTTCTCGCAGAAGTCGAACGCCCCGCGCTTGACCGCATCGACCGCGGTCGGCAGGTCGGCGTGCCCGGTCAGGAAGATGACCGGCATCGCCTGGCACAGGCCGCGCTCGATCATGCGTTCGAACAAGGCCAGGCCGCTCATGACCGGCATGCGCACGTCGAGCAGCAGGCAGCAGGCATGGGTCTGGCGATACCCCGCGGACAACATGGCGTCGAAGGCCTGCGCGCCGTCGAAGGCCTGGCTCGGCAGGCCGCGCGAACGCAGCAGCCAGGCCAGGCCGGAGCGCACACTGGCGTCGTCGTCGACGATGAAGACCGTCGCATCGTGGGTCGGTTGCATGGCCGTATTGTCTTATGGTGTCGCCAGCGCAGCGACCGCGGCGGCCTGCCCCGTGTCGCCCGGGGCCGGGGGCGACGCGACCTCGGCCGGCGCCAGCGGCAGCGTGAACCGGAACACCATGCCTTGCGGCTGGTTCGGCCCGTAGGCCAGGAAGCCGCCGTGTTGCTCGACCACGGTGCGGCACAGGCTCAGGCCCAGTCCCATGCCTTCGTCCTTGGTGGTGAAGAACGGCGTGAACAGTTTCTCGGACACCTCGGGCGGAATGCCGGTGCCGGTGTCGGACACCGACAGCTCCAGCCAGCCTTGTGCATGGGCGGTCCGTTCGCTCGACGACGCGCGCCGGGCCTGCAACACCAGTTGCCGGCGCGCATGCGGCACCTGGTCCATCGCCTGCATCGCATTGCGCGCCAGGTTCAGCAGCACCTGCTCGACCATGGTGCGATCGCACAACACGCCGGGCAGGTCGTCCGCGGCGCGTACCTGGCAACGCACGCCCAGCTTGCGCGCCTGCAGTTCGATCAGCGGCAGGATCGCGTCGAACAGGTCACGCACCGGCACTACCTCTCGCAGCCGCTCGCGCCGGCGCACGAAGTCGTGCACGCTCTTGATGATCTTGCCGGCGCGCTGGGCCTGGTCCGCGATATGGTGCAGGCCCTCCTCGACCAGCCGCGTCTCTTCCGGCGGCAACACCGCGGCGTCGCCGCCGCGCGAAGGTTTCGAGTCGGTCTTCGTGCGCAAGGACGGTTCCCGTTTCCCGG
>JBFIDI010000644.1:0-2996 GCA_041581405.1 Burkholderiaceae bacterium | reverse complement strand
CTTCGATGCGCGGGCCGCCGACGTCATCGAACCGGTGCGCAGCATCATCCGGCGCGGGCAAACCTACAGCGCGGCCGACCTGTGTGATGCCCAGACCCGGCTGCGCGCGCTCGGCCAACGTGCCGCCGGGTTGTGGCACGGTATCGACCTGTTGCTGGTGCCCACGGCCCCGACCCACTATGCGATCGACGCCATGCTGGCCGATCCGGTGACGCTGAACCGCAACCTCGGCGAATACACCAACTTCGTCAACCTGCTCGATTACGCCGCGATCGCGGTGCCCTCCACCATCCGCCCGGACGGACTGCCGTTCGGCGTGACGCTGATCGGTCCGTGCGGCAGCGACTGGCAACTCGCGGAGCTGGCGCAGCGTTGCCACCAGGCGAGTGGCCTGGCGCAGGGCCATACGGATCGGCCGTTGTCCGCCCCGCAGCCGGTGCCCGGCCTGCAGCCGGCGCCACGTGCCCGTGTCGCGGTGGTGGGGGCCCATTTGTCGGGCATGCCGCTGAACGCGCAGCTGACGACACGCGGCGCGCGATGCCTGCAGGAAACCCGCACCGCGCCGAAGTACCGCCTGTACGCACTGCCGGGCACGACGCCGCCCAAGCCGGGACTGCTGCGCGTCGATGACGCGTCGGGCGCTGCGATCGTGGTCGAGCTCTGGGACATGCCGCTGGCGCAGTTCGGGGAGTTCGTCACGCTGGTGCCCGCGCCGCTGTGCATCGGCACGCTGGAGTTGGCCGACGGCAGCCATGTACAGGGCTTTCTGTGCGAACCCCTGGCCGTGCAGGGCGCGCGCGACATCACCGCGTTCGGCGGCTGGCGCGCTTTTGTCGACGCGAACGCCGACTGAACCCGGACCGGATTTTCTTGTTCCCCCGCAATCCTTTTCCCACCCCCACCAGGAGATCTCCATGAAACCCACGACCCCTTCCTCCTCCCGCAACCTGACCGGATCGCGGCGTGCCTTGCTGCAGGCCGGCGCCGCCGGTGCCGCACTCGGCCTGCTCGGTGCGCCCGCGATCGTGCGTGCGCAATCGGGCCCCAAGATCCGCGTCGGCTACTGGCCGATCGCCGCGGGCCTGCCGTTCTATTCGGCGGTCGAGCTGGGTTATTTCAAGGAGGCCGGCCTGCAGGTCGAGGTGCTCAAGTTCGCCGGCGCGCAGCAGATCATGGAAGCGATGTTGTCCGATCGGTGCGACGGCAGCGCCAACGGCACCGGATCGGCCAACATCGCCATCGGCGAGATCGCCGCGCCCGGAACCTTCAAGATCTTCTGCTCCAACCCCAGCAACGCCAGGAACGTGCTGGACGTGGTCATCGTTCCCGCCAACAGCACCGCCAAGTCGATTGCCGACCTCAAGGGCAAGCGCATCGGCAGCGGGCCCGGCATCCAGAACGTGACGCTGGCCAAGACGGTGCTCGAGCGCGGTGGCGCCACCGGTGCCACGGTGGTCGAGTTGCCGATCGGCCAGCACGTGGCCGCACTGGCCGCCGGCCAGCTCGACGGCTGCTACACGCTGGAGCCCACCGGCACCATCGGCCGGCTCAACGGCACCACCCGCACGCTGGAGACCGGCGTCATCGCCCGGTACGTGCTGGGTGACCCGATGGCGCCGTGGTTCGGCGGCTCGGCCTCGCTGACATCGGCCTTCATCAAGAAACATCCCGAGGAGGCGAAGAAATTCATCGCCGCATACGGCAAGGGCGTGGCCTACGTGCGCAGCAAGTCCAGCGAGGCACGCCAGTTCCTCAAGGGCTACACGCCGATCGAAGGTGCGCTGACGGCCGAGGTGCCGCTGGCGGCCTACACGATGCACAACGAATTCACGCCGGCCGATGTCGCGCATTTCCAGAAGTTCTTCGACCTGTTCAGCGAGAAGGGCGTGTTCAGCTCGCGCCTGATGGTCGACACCATGTTGTTCAAGGCGTGACGGGCATGGCGACCGTTTCATCGTTGAAGGCCGTGCGCGACGCGCCGGCCGCGGCGCCGGGCAAGGGCACGCCCTGGGTGCCGCCGTCCGCCAACGCGCCGGCGGCGCCTGCGAAGGCGCCGACGTGGGAGCGTTTCCTGCCCTGCATCGGACCGCTGGTGCTGTTCATCCTGTGGGACCTGGCGGTGCGCACCGGCTTCATCAAGGCCTTGTTGCTGCCGCCGCCGCTCGATGCGATCGGCGCGTTGATCCAGGGTCTGGCCGGCGGCCCGCTGCTGCAGGACTTCGCCGTCACGGTGTGGCGTACGCTGCAGGCCTTCCTGGTCGCTGCCGTCGTTGGCATGCCGATGGGCGTGCTGCTGGGCAGCAACGAGAAGGCCTACCGCAGCGTGGAGTTCCTGATCGACTTCTTCCGCTCCACGCCGTCGTCGGCGCTCATTCCGCTGTTCCTGATGATCTTCGGCGTGTCCGACATCAACAAGGTCGCGATCGCCGCCTTCGGCGCGTTGCTGATCGTCGTGTTCAACAGCGCCTACGGCGTCATGAACGCGCGCAAGCAGCGGGTGATGGCCGCGCGGGTCATGGGTGCCTCGCGCTGGCGCATCTTCCGGGACGTGCTGGTGTGGGAGAGCCTGCAGCCGAGCTTCGTCGGCCTGCGCTCGGCCGTGTCCATGGCGCTGGTGATCGTGATCGTGGCCGAGATGTTCATCGGCGCCGATAGCGGCCTGGGCAACCGCATCATCAACTCGCAGCAGGTGATGAACGTGAAGGACATGTACGCGTCCATCCTGGCTGCGGGTGCGCTGGGCTATGCGTTGAACGTCCTCTTTCTGTTGATCGAACGAAAGATCGTGCACTGGAGTGGAAGATGAACGCTGTACTGAATGCCCCCGTGTACGACGCCGATGTGCCGGCGCCCGAATTCAAACCCGGGCCGGCCGGCACGCACATCACCATCCGCGGCCTGACCAAGTACTTCGCGGGCTGGCCGCTGTACGAGAACTTCGACCTCGACATCCCCAAGCACCGCATCGTCTCGGTGTTCGGGCCCAACGGCTGCGG
>JBFIDI010000643.1:0-2997 GCA_041581405.1 Burkholderiaceae bacterium | reverse complement strand
CCCCGCGACGCGTTCGCCGGCCTGCACCTTCTGGCCGACCTGCACCGCCACGTCCACCAGCAGGCCCGGCATCGGCGAGAGCACGTATTTGCTCATGTCCGGCGCCGGCTTGAACGGCATCTTCTGGTAGAGCTCGGCCATGCGTGGCGAGACCACCATGGTCTCGATGCGGGTGCCGTTGTGCTGCACCTGCATCGCCAGCGGGTTGCGGGGCGTGCCCCGTTCGATCTGCGCCATGAAGGGCTGGCCGTTGCATTCGCCGCTGATGCAGATGTCGTTGAGCCGCGAATGGCTGGTGATGGCGTATTTCTTGCCAGCCAGCGTGACCACCGCCGACCCCAGTTGCCCCATGACTTCGTCGACATGCACCCGGGTGTAGCGGTGCTGGCCGGTATCGTCCAGCGTGATCACGCTGAAATCGTGACCGACCTTGACGCCGTATCCCGGCAGTTGCCCGGAGATCGCCATCGCGCGTTCGCGCGACTTGCGCCGCACGAATGCCGCCAGCGCAACCAGGAAATCCGGGTCCGCATGGGGCACGTCCTCGGCGCGGAAGCCCTGTGCATAGTTGGCCGCGATGAAGCCGGTGTTGAAGCTGCCGGAGACGAAATCCGGGTGCGACAACAACGCCGCCTGGAACGGGATGTTGCTGCTGATGCCGCGGATCACGAAACCGTCGAGCGCGAAACGCATCTTGGCGATCGCCTCCTGCCGGTCCCGTCCGTGCACGATCAGCTTGGCGATCATCGAGTCGTAATACATCGGGATTTCGCCGCCCTCCTGCACGCCGGTGTCGACGCGTACACCCTGCCACTGGCTGGTGTCGGCCGCGAACATGGTCTCTGCCGGCGGCGCGAACCGCACCAGGCGGCCGGTGCTGGGCAGGAAATTGCGGAACGGATCCTCGGCGTTGATGCGGCATTCGATGGCCCAGCCGTCACGCTTGACGTCCGCCTGCGTCAACGGCAGCTTCTCGCCGGCCGCAACGCGGATCATCAGCTCGACCAGGTCCAGGCCGGTGATGCATTCGGTGACCGGATGCTCGACCTGCAGCCGGGTGTTCATCTCCAGGAAATAGAAGCTCTGGTCCTTGCCCACGACGAATTCGACCGTGCCCGCGCTCTGGTATTTCACCGCCTTGGCCAGCGCCACCGCCTGCTCGCCCATGGCCTTGCGTGTCGCATCGCTGATGAAGGGGCTGGGCGCCTCCTCGATCACCTTCTGGTGCCGGCGCTGGATCGAACACTCGCGCTCGTTCAGGTAGACCACGTTGCCGTGCGCGTCGCCGACCAGCTGGATCTCGATGTGGCGCGGCTCCTCGACGAACTTCTCGATGAAGACCCGGTCGTCGCCGAAGCTGTTGCGCGCCTCGTTGCGGCAGCTGGTGAAGCCCTCGTGCGCTTCCTTGTCGTCGTGCGCCACGCGCAGGCCCTTGCCGCCGCCGCCGGCACTGGCCTTGATCATCACCGGGTAACCGATCTCGCGGGCGATCTGCACCGCCTTGTCGGCGTCGTCGATGGCGTCGTTGACGCCCGGAATGCAGTTGACGCCCGCCTTGCCGGCCAGCCGCTTGGATTCGATCTTGTCGCCCATGGCCGAGATCGAATAATGCTTGGGGCCGATGAAGACGATGCCCTCTTCCTCCACCCGCTTGGCGAATTCGGCGTTTTCGCTGAGGAAACCGTAACCCGGATGTACCGCCTGCGCCCCGGTCTGCTTGCACGCGGCGATGATGCGATCGGCCTGCAGGTAACTTTCGCGGCTGGGTGCGGCGCCGATATGCACCGACTCGTCGGCCAGCGCCACATGGCGCGCGTCGCGGTCGGCATCGGAGAACACCGCCACCGTCTGGATGCCCATCTTGCGCGCCGTCTTGATGACGCGGCACGCGATTTCGCCACGGTTGGCGATCAATATCTTGTCAAACATGTTGGTGTCTCCTCACAGCGGGATGTTGCCGTGCTTGCGCCACGGGTTCTCGATCTTCTTGTCCTTGAGCATCACCAGCGAGCGGCAGATGCGCTTGCGGGTCTCGTGCGGCAGGATCACGTCGTCGATGAAGCCGCGCGCACCGGCCACGAACGGGTTGGCGAATCGCGCCTTGTATTCCGCCTCCTTGGCCGCCAGCTTGGCGGCGTCGCCCTTGTCCTGGCGGAAGATGATCTCGACCGCGCCCTTGGCCCCCATCACCGCGATCTCGGCGTTGGGCCAGGCGAAGTTCACGTCGCCGCGCAGGTGCTTGGACGCCATCACGTCGTACGCTCCGCCATAGGCCTTGCGCGTGATGACGGTGATCTTGGGCACGGTGCATTCGGCATACGCGTACAGCAGCTTGGCGCCGTGCTTGATGATGCCGCCGAACTCCTGGCTGGTGCCGGGCATGAAGCCGGGCACGTCGACGAAGGTCACGACCGGGATGTTGAACGCGTCGCAAAAACGCACGAAACGCGCCGCCTTGATCGAGGACTTGATGTCCAGGCAACCGGCCAGCACCAGCGGCTGGTTGGCCACGATGCCCACCGTCTGGCCGCCCATGCGCGCGAAGCCGATCAGGATGTTGCGCGCGTAGTCGGGCTGCAGCTCGAAGAAGTCACCGTCGTCGACCGACTTGAGGATGAGTTCCTTCATGTCGTAGGGCTTGTTCGGATTGTCCGGAATCAGGGTGTCCAGGCTGTAGTCCATCCGGTCCGTCGGATCGCCGCTGTCGCGCACCGGCGCCTTTTCGCGGTTGTTCAGCGGCAGGTAGTTGTAGAGCCGGCGCAGCATCAACAGCGCCTGCACGTCGTTCTCGAACGCCAGGTCGGCCACGCCGCTGCGCGTCGTGTGGCTGGTCGCACCGCCGAGTTCCTCGGCCGTGACATCCTCGTGCGTGACCGTCCTGACCACCTCCGGGCCGGTCACGAACATGTAGGAGCTGTCCTTGACCATGAAGATGAAGTCGGTCATGGCCGGCGAATACACCGCGCCGCCCGCGCACGGGCCCATGATCATGCTGAT
>JBFIDI010000642.1:0-3000 GCA_041581405.1 Burkholderiaceae bacterium | reverse complement strand
TGGTACCCGCCGGGGTTTCAACCGGCTATTGTCGGCGAAACCGCAGGGAGGCTCAGTGAGCGGCCCCCGGCATAGCCAGCGGCGACTGCACCCGATGGCGCAGCACCCGCTCGAAATGTCCCGGGTCATGGGCCTTGAGCATCGAGGCTTCGCGTGGCAGGTGCAGGTCCCACAGGCGCGAGATCCAGAAGCGCAAGGCGCCGGCCCGGGCCATCGCCGGCAGCAACGCACGTTCGGCCGTGCTCAGCGGCCGCACCGCAGCGTAGGCCTGCAGCAGGCTGGCGGTACGCGCCGGGTCGGTGATGCCGGTATCGAGGTCGATGCACCAGTCGTTCAGGCAGACCGCGATGTCGAACAGCCAGCTGTCGACACCGGCGAAATAGAAGTCGAAGAAACCGCTGAGCACCGGCGCGGGCCCGCCGTCACGGGCGTCGGCGCCGGACTCGAACAACACGTTGTCACGAAACAGGTCGGCATGGATCGCGCCGCGTGGCAAGGCGGTGTAGCGCGAGCTCTGCGCCACATGGTTCTGGTAGGCCAGCTCGCTTTGCAGCAGCGCCACCTGTGGCGCTTCAAGGTACGGCAGGATGACCGGCACGGTCTCGTTCCACCAGGGCAGGCCGCGCAGATTCGGCTGCGCGAGCGGAAAATCGCGCGCTGCCAGGTGCATGCGCGCAAGCATGTCGCCCACCGCCGCACAATGCGCAACCCCCGGGGCCAGCGCGCTCTTGCCCGGCAACTTGTTGACCACGGTCGCGGGCTTGCCCTTGAGCTTGTGCAGATAGACGCCCTTGGCGTCCTGCGCCGGATCCGGCACCGGGATGCCACGGCTGGCCAGGTGCTTCATCAGCGCCAGGTAGAACGGCAACTGCTCGAAGCTCAGGCGCTCGAACAGCGTCAGCACGTATTCGCCCTGGTCGGTGCTGACGAAATAATTGGTGTTCTCGATGCCGCCGGCACATCCCTGCATTGCATGCAGGTGTCCCAGACCCAGCCGTTGGATCAGGTCGCCGGCCTCTGCAGGCGCGACCTCTGTATAGACCGCCATGAATCAGCGCGACGGGGTCAGAAACCCATGACTTTCCAAACCCGCGTACCACCAGTGCCGCCGGAGCTGCCGCGTTCACCGCGGGTCAGGTTGCGGTTGTTGCTGTCGGGAATGACGTCGTAGGCGGGCATGCCGCCCTTGGGCGAGACCACGATGCTCTGGGTTTCACCCCCGACCCGCAGTTCGTCGATGCGCGCGCCGGCATCTTCGATCCGGATGCGTTCGATCAGCTGGTCGGGCCGCTGTGCCGTGGCCGGTGCAGCAGTGTCGGCGGGTGGCGTCTGTGCCAGGGACTGGCCGGTCCATCCAGTGGCCAGGGCCAGCAGCAAGGCGGTGGCGAAACGTGGGTCAAGCATGCGGGCATTGTAGAACCACCGGTGCATCTTCGCGGCAGGCAAAATGCACGCATGCGGCGCCCGGACTGTTCCAGGCGGCCGCGGTGGCGCAAGACGCCCGCAAGGAATCCCATGAGTGAAAAACAAACGACGATCGACATGCCCGGCGAGTCGCGCCCGCGCAAGCTGCTGCTGGTGGACGGATCGAGTTACCTGTACCGCGCCTACCATGCGATGCCCGACCTGCGCGCGGTGCCGGACGACCCGACCAGCCCGGCGACCGGCGCCATCCGGGGCATGGTCAACATGATGCAGAGCCTGCGCAGGGAAGTGCCGGCCGACTATGCCGCCTGCGTGTTCGACGCCAAGGGGCCGACCTTCCGCGACGCGATCTACCCGGAGTACAAGGCCCAGCGCAGTCCGATGCCGGACGATCTGCGGGCGCAGATCCCGCCGATCCACGAGGTGGTACGGCTGCTCGGCTGGAGCGTGCTCGACGTGCCCGGCGTCGAGGCGGACGACGTGATCGGCACGCTGGCGGTAATGGCCGCGGCGCAGGGCATCGAGGTCATCATCTCCAGCGGCGACAAGGACCTGGCGCAGCTGGTTGACGAACACATCACCATCGTCGACACGATGAACGGCAAGCGGCGCGACATGGCCGGCGTGGAGGCGGAGTTCGGCGTCCCGGCACGGCTGATGGTCGACTACCAGACGCTGGTCGGCGACACCATCGACAACGTGCCCGGCGTCGAGAAGGTCGGCCCCAAGACCGCCGCCAAATGGTTGCAGGAATACGGCTCGCTCGACGCGCTGGTGGCCCATGCCGACGCGATCAAGGGCGTTGCCGGGCAGAACCTGCGCAAGGCGCTCGACTGGTTGCCGACCGGGCGCAGGCTGCTGACGATCAAGACCGATTGCGACCTGCGTGAGTGGGTGAACGGTCTGCCGGCGCTCGATGCGATATCGATCGGGTCGATGGACGTCGACGGGCTCAAGCAGTTCTATGAAACCTACGGCTTCAAGGGGCTGGTGCGCTCCTTGTCCGACGCGTCGGCTGCATCCGCCGGCAAGGCCGCGGCCGGCGGCGGCAACACCGGCGACGCGCTGGCCGAAACCCAGCCGCCGCAAAGCCGCACGACGACGGTGGCTTACGAGACGATTGTCGACTGGGCCACGCTCGACAGCTGGATCGAGCGCCTGCGCAAGGCGGACCTGGCCGCGGTGGACACCGAGACCACTTCGCTCGACGACATGCGCGCCGAAATCGTCGGCGTGAGTTTCAGCATCACCCCGGGCGAGGCGGCATATGTGCCGCTGGCGCACAACTACCCCGGCGCGCCGGAGCAGCTGCCACGCGACGAGGCGCTGGCCCGGCTCCAGCCCTGGCTGGAGGATGCGGCCTGCCACAAGCTCGGCCAGCACATCAAGTACGACCGCCATGTATTCGCCAACCACGGCATCGAGGTGCGCGGATATGTGCACGACACCATGCTGCAGAGCTACGTGCTCGAAGTGCACCGACCGCATGGCCTGGCCAGCCTGGCAGAGCGCCATCTCGGGCGCAGCGGCATCAGCTACGAGGACTTGTGCGGCAAGGGTGTGCACCAGATCGGC
>JBFIDI010000641.1:0-3014 GCA_041581405.1 Burkholderiaceae bacterium | reverse complement strand
CGCCGTCGGACCACAGCGGGTATTGCGGCGAAAACGGCAAGGTGTCGGAACCGACCACCCGGCCCGACGCGCCGTCGGCGCCATACAGCCCGGTCTCGCTCAGGCGCTGCGGCAACGGGGTTTCAGGCGCAGTGGCGAAGGTCGTGGCGGACCGCTCGGTGACCTCGCCGCGAGCCGGCAACACGACGACCACCAGCAGCAACAACACCAGCAGCGCACCGGCCTGCACCCGCACGACCATGCGCCTGGCGCGCGCCAATGCGTGGGCGACGGAACGATGATGCGAAGCAGAGGTGTACGACATGATGGAGGGGCGCCGGGCGGGAATGCCGGTCGGGACCACCCGGACCGGGGATTGCCGGGCGACGGGAGATAGCGTAAGAACGCAGGGGGGCGGGCGTTGCTAAGAATCACCTACCGGATCGCTAAATTCTTCTTAAGCGCACGCGCCGGTGGCAGCGGCCCGTCGAAACCCGGCCCGGGCGCTGCGCGGGTCGGGGATGCAATCGCCGCACACCTGCGGCACTGATGCCGGGATAATGTTTTTCGCTTGACCACCAGGGGAGACGGCAAGCGCTGCACGACGAGCAAGTCACCACCCGGCACCGGCGGCCTAGCGGCCGCGGGTGCCGGACGGTGATGAGACCCACACAGAACGAGCAAGCACGTGTCATGGGGGAGTGTCTGGTGCCGGATTCGAACGCTGCCGCCGCAAGCATCCTGATCGTCGACGACACGCCGACCAACCTGGCGCTGATGGTGGAGCTGCTGCAGCCGCATTACCGCACCCGGGTGGCGATCAACGGCGAGAAGGCGATCGCGCTGACGCTGGGCGCCGAGCCGCCCGACCTGATCCTGCTCGACGTGATGATGCCGGACCTGAGCGGCTACGAGGTGTGCCGGCGCATCAAGGCCGAGCCCCGGACGCGAGACATCCCGATCATCTTCCTGTCGGCAATGGGAGCGGTCGAGGACGAGACACTGGGCCTGCGGCTCGGTGGTGTCGACTATGTCACCAAGCCGATCCGGCCGGCCATCGTGCTGGCGCGTATCCGGACCCATCTGGCGATGGCGCGGCAAGCGCGTGAACGCGAACGGCTGGTGACGCGGCTCGAGCAGCAGACATCCGCGCTGTCCGAACTCAATCACACGCTGGAGCAACGCATCGCGGACGGCGTGGCCCAGGTCGAACGCCTGGGCCGGCTCAAGCGTTATTTCTCGCCGTCGGTCGTGGACCTGATGTTGTCCGGCAATACCGAAGACCCGCTCAAGAGCCACCGGCGTGAGGTGGCCGCGGCATTTGTCGACCTGCGCGGGTTCACGGCCTTCACCGAGACGTCGGACCCGGAAGACGTGATGCAGGTCATCCGCGAATACCATGAAGCGATGGGGGCGCTGGTGATGTCGCATGGCGGCTCGCTGGAACACTTCGCCGGCGACGGCATGATGATCTACTTCAACGACCCGGTCGAGATCGACAACCCGGCGCTGGTGGCGGTGGACATGGCCATCGGCATGCAGGCGCGGTTCACAGAATTGTTGAGGGACTGGCACCGGCGCGGATACGAACTGTCATTGGGCATCGGCGTGGCACAGGGTTTTGCCACCATCGGCGCGATCGGATTCGAAGGCCGGCGCGACTACGGCGTGATCGGCAACGTGACCAACCTCGCGGCGCGGCTGTGCAGCGAGGCCGCCGGCGGGCAGATCCTGGTGTCGCAACGCGTCCATGGTTTCGTGGCAGACCATGTCTGCAGCCAGCTTGTCGGCAACATGCAGCTCAAGGGATTTCGCAATCCGGTTGCCGTCTACGCCGTCTCGTCACGGCTCGGGCCAACGGACGGCGCCCATGCCTGAATGAGTGAGTGCGTGAGCGAGCGAGTATTGCGATGAAGCTGCAAAGGGTCTCGGTCTGGTTCTTTGCCATCGTGTTGCTGGCCCTGGCAGCGAACGCGATGTTCCTGGTCTTGATCAAGCGCTCCTACGACGAGGTTGTGTCGGCCCGGGATCACCGCGAACGCTCGCTGCGACTGTCGACCGAGCTGCAGCAGGAAACCGAACAACTGGCGCGACTGGTCCGTGCCTACACCAGCACCGGCGAAGCACGTTATCTGCTGTATTACTACGACATCCTCGGCGTGCGAGAGGGCACGAAGACACCGCCCGAACAGGCCAATCCGATCTCCTATTGGGATGCGGTGATCGCTGGCCGGACCCGGCACGCAATTCCCGCCAGTGGCGCCAAGCGCTCGGTCGTGGAGCTGATGAAATCGCAGGGTTTCGGTGCTGCCGAGCTGACCGCCCTGGACCAGGTCTTCCGCGCTACGGCCGCGTTGAGCAAGATCGAGCAGGCGGCCTTTGCCGCGACACAGGGCTTGCTCAACCCGGATTCGGGCGAATTCGTGTCGGACGGACTGCCCCGCCTGGACATTGCGAACCAGATGGTCCACAGCAGCATGTACAACACCCTCAAGGCCAACCAGTCGCGCGCGGTCAGCGCACTCATGGCGACGACGGACGAGCGCACGCAAGCGGAAGTCGAGGCGGCCGAACGCGCGCTGGAGCGCTGGATCCTGTTCTCGTTGTTCAGCATGGGAGGCACCATCGTCCTGGCCGTGCTGGCCTTGCGGGTGATCCGGCGAAAAGTTCTGAGGCCGATCGACCAATTGGGCAAGGGTGCCGATCGCCTTGCCGAGGGCGACTATGCAACCCGGACGCCCGCGCTGAACGGCTTCGATGAATTGAACGCATTGGGCCGCACGGTGGATGCCATGGCACAAGCCATCGAGGACGACATCGGACGTCGCCGGGAAGTGCAAGAGGAACTGGAACTGGCGCGCCGGCAGGCCGAGGAAGCCACGCATGCCAAATCCCGATTCCTGGCCAACATGAGCCATGAGATACGCACGCCGATGAACGCCATCCTGGGCATGTCCCATCTTGCGCTCAAGACGAACCTCGACACCCGGCAATACGACTATGTGAACAAGATCCATGACGCCGCGCGATCCCTG
>JBFIDI010000640.1:0-3021 GCA_041581405.1 Burkholderiaceae bacterium | reverse complement strand
GCTGACGCCGGAACTCTCCAGCTCCTCGGGTCCGAGCTGGCGGTGGGTGGTCGTCGCGGGGTGACAGGCGAGCGACTTGGCGTCGCCGATGTTGACCAGCCGGGTGAACAGCTTGAGCGCATCCTGGAACCGGGCACCGGCCTCCCGGCTGTCCTTGGCCTTGAGCCCGAAACTGATGATGCCCGAGGCACGTCCCCCCATCAGCGTCTTGACCAGGCCGTGGTCAGGATGGTCCGGCAGGCCGGCATAGTTGACCCAGCCGACCTTGGCATGCGACTTCAGGAAACGCGCCACGCTTTGCGCGTTGTCGCAGATGCGGTCCATGCGCAAGGCCAGGGTCTCGATGCCTTGCAGGATCTGGAATGCGTTCATCGGGCTGAGTGCGGCACCCATGTTGCGCAGCGGCACCACGCGGGCGCGACCGATGTACGCGGCCGGGCCGAGCGCCTCGGTGTAGACGACGCCGTGGTAACTCACGTCCGGCTCGTTGAGCCGCTTGAAACGCGCCTTGTGCTGGGCCCAGGGGAACTTGCCGGAGTCGACGATCATGCCGCCGATCGAGGTGCCGTGGCCGCCGAGGTACTTGGTCAACGAATGCACGACGATGTCGGCGCCGTGTTCGAACGGCCGGCACAGGTAGGGGCTGGGCACGGTATTGTCGACGATCAGCGGCACGCCGGCATCGTGCGCCACCTTGGCCAGGGCCGCCAGGTCGGTGATGTTGCCCAACGGATTGCCGACCGATTCGCAGAACACCGCCTTGGTCTTGTCGTCGATCAGCTTGGCGAACGACGCCGGATCGCGGTAGTCGGCAAACCGGGTCTCGATGCCCATCTGCGGCAAGGTGTGCGCCAGCAGGTTGTAGGTGCCGCCATACAGCGTCGAAGCCGACACGATGTTGTCACCGGCTTCGGCGATGGTCTGGATCGCATAGGTGATGGCGGCCATGCCCGAGGCCACGGCCAGTGCGCCGACACCACCTTCCATTTCCGCGACCCGCGCCTCGAGCACGGCATTGGTCGGGTTCATGATGCGGGTGTAGATGTTGCCCGCCACCTTCAGGTCGAACAGGTCGGCCCCGTGTTGCGTGTTGTCGAAGGCGTAGGCGACCGTCTGGTAGATCGGAACCGCAACCGCCTTGGTCGTCGGGTCAGGGACGTAGCCGCCGTGCACGGCGATGGTTTCGATTTTCATGCAGGTCTCCTCAAAACTGCGCATCTTAGGCCATGCCTGTTGCGCGCTGCCGGCGGCGGCGCAACGGACATTGACGGCGGCACCGCAGTTCTGATAGCATTACTGACATGTCAGCGCGTCGGCACGCGCCGCTACCACGCCGCCCACCCAACTCTTCCTCATCACCATGCTCAAAGGCCTGTCGCCGCTGCTGTCGCCCGAGCTGCTGCATGTGCTGGCGAGCATGGGCCACGGCGACGAGATCGTGCTGGCCGACGCCAATTTCCCGGCCACGACCCATGCCCGGCGCCTGGTGCCACTGGCCGGCGCCGACACACCGCAGGTGCTCGACGCGGTGTTGTCCGTGATGCCGCTGGACGACTTCGTCGACCAGGCTGCCATCACGATGCAGGTGGTGTCGGACCCGACCAGCGTGCCGGACGTGGTGCAGGCATGCAACACCGTCCTGCTGCAACACGGCTGCGCGGTGTCGTCGCCGATCGAGCGTTTCGACTTCTACCGGCGCGCCGCCGCCGCGTTCGCCATCGTGGCCACCGGCGAACGCCGCGTCTACGGCAACATCCTGCTCAAGAAAGGCGTGGTGCGCCCATGACACGCCGGGCCGCACCCGCCGCGATGCGCCCCGCTGTTCGCAGCGCAAAGGCACGGCCATGACCGCCCGGCGCAAGGCGGCCGCGGCGCCAACGGCGCTGCCCGAAGGCACGAGCCAGCGGGTGCGGGCCTACCAGGGCTTCACGCAGCAAATCCTCAGCGGCGGCATCCGCAGCGGGCAATTCATCTCGCAGCGCGAACTGATGACGCTGCTCGACATGCCGCTGGGCGCAGTGCGCGAGATGATTCCGCGGCTGGAGGCCGCCGGCCTGATCCGCACCGTGCCCCAGCGCGGATTACAGATCGCCCATGTCGATCTCAAGCTGATCCGCAACGCCTTCCAGGTCCGCTCGATGATCGAACACGAGGCGATCCGCCATTTCGTGCACAGCGCCAGCGACGCGGAACTGGAACAGATCGAGACCAGCCACCATGCCATCCTGCGCCGGGCCCAGGCCAGCCCGGTCGACGGCCGATTGCTCGACGACGCGCAGGCGCTCGACTGGGGCCTGCACGACCGCATGGTCGATGCGCTGGGCAACGAGATCGTGTCCGAGATCTACCGCGTCAACAGCCTGCGCATCCGGTTGATCAAGCTCGACAGCAGCGTGATCACGCCGGCGCGCCTGATACCGGCGATGGAAGAACACCTGCGCTTCATCACCGCGCTGCGCCAACGCGACGCGGTCGCGGCGACCGAACTGCTCGAGGCCCATATCCGCAGCGCGCGCGACCGGGTGCTCGCGGCGCCGCAGGAACCGATGCCCGCCCCCATCCCCTTGCCGCGTGCGCCCGCACGCGGCGTCCGAACCACCCCCGCCCGAAAGAAGACCTCTTGAACCACCGCTTTACCGGCCTCTGGCCGGCCATGCTCACACCCGTCACGGCCGATGGCAGCCTCGACACGCAACGCGCCATCGCGCACGCCCGGCACCTGCTCGCCAAGGGCTGTGATGGCATCACGCTGTTCGGCACCACGAGCGAAGGCCCGGCGTTCACGAACGCCGAACGCAAGGCCCTGCTCGAGACGCTGATCGGCAGCGGTGTGCGACCCGGGCAGATCGTCGTGACGACCACCTGCAGCGCACTGGCCGACGCGATCGACCTCGGAAAACACGCCATCGCCCAGGGCTGTTTCCGCCAGCTGTTCATGCCGCCGTACTATTTCCGCAACCCGCCGGCGGCCGGCATCGTGCAGTCGGTGTCCACCGTCATCGAGGGCATCGGCGACCCGCG
>JBFIDI010000639.1:0-3039 GCA_041581405.1 Burkholderiaceae bacterium | reverse complement strand
GCCGCGACATCACGACCAACCTGCCCTACGTGCCGGGCGCGCACCTGGTGTTCGACCACCATGCGTCCGAGACGGTGCGCAACACCGGCGAGCGGCCCAAGAACTACATCATCTACCCCGGTGCGCCGTCGGCCGCGCGGGTGGTCTACGAGTGTTACGGCGGCAAGTCGCGGTTCCCCGATTCGTTCGACGACATGATGATCGCGGTGGACAAGAGTGATGCCGCCGAGTTCTCGATCGAGGAGATCCTCGAACCCAAGGGCTGGGTGCTGCTGAACTACCTGATGGACTCGCGCACCGGCCTGGGCCGTTTCCGCGAGTTCCGCATCAGCAACTACCAGCTGATGCTCGACCTGATCAACTACGTCCGCAACCACACGATCGACGAGGTGCTGGCGCTGCCGGACATGGTCGAGCGGGTCACGCTGTACGTCGAACATGCCGACAAGGCCAAGGAACAACTCCTGCGCTGCACCACGGTGCACGGCAACCTGGCCGTGCTCGACCTGCGCCACGAGGAGACCATCTACGCGGTCAACCGCTTCATGATCTACGCGTTGTTCCCGCAGACCAACATCTCGATCCACGTGATGTGGGGCGTGCAGAAGCAGAACACCGTGTTCGCCACCGGCAAATCCATCACCAACCGCACGTCGAAGACCAATATCGGCGAGCTGATGCTCAGCTACGGCGGCGGTGGCCACGAGAATGCCGGCACCTGCCAGATCGCCAACGACAAGGCCGACGCGGTGCTGCAGGAACTGATCCAGAAGATCAACGCCGACGGCTGAGCCACGCGCATGCGGCGTGCCGGCATGCCCTGCGTGCCGGGGCGGCCATCCGGGCCGCGGCCCATGGCGACCGAGCCCAGGACCTAAAATACCTGGGTGAAAACGATTCTCAACGCCGATCTGCATTGCCACTCCGTGGTCTCCGACGGCACGCTGACCCCCGAAGCCCTGGCCGAACGCGCGAAGAACAACGGCGTCGAGTTGTGGTCCCTGACCGACCACGACGAGATCGGCGGCCAGGCGCGTGCCGCCGCGGCAGCCCGCGCCCAGGGCATGCACTACCTGACCGGGACCGAGATCTCGGTGACCTTCGTCGGCAAGACGGTGCACATCGTCGGCCTGGGTTTCGACGCCGACGACCCGGCCATCCGCGAAGGCCTGGCCCGCACCCGTGGCGGGCGCGGACAACGCGCGCATGACATGGCCGACGGCCTGGCCCGGGTCGGCATCCCCGGCGCCTACGAAGGCGCACTCAAATACGCCGGCAACCACGACCTGATCTCGCGCACGCATTTCGCGCGTTTCCTGGTGGAGTCCGGCGTCTGCAAGGAAACCAACGAGGTCTTCCGCAAGTACCTGACCGAAGGCAAGCCCGGCTATGTCGAGCACCGCTGGGCCTCGCTGAAGGACGCGGTGGGCTGGATCACGCACTCCGGCGGTGTCGCCGTGATCGCGCATCCGGCGCGTTACAAGTTCACGGCCAACGAGGAATACGCCTTGTTCACCGAGTTCAAGAACCATGGCGGCCAGGCGGTCGAGGTCGTCACCGGCAGCCACACCAGCGCCGAATACGTCACCTACGCCGAAACCGCGCGCGAGTTCGGGCTGGCGGCCTCGCGCGGCAGCGACTTCCACAGCCCGGACGAATCCCATACCGACCTGGGCACCTTGCCGCTGCTGCCGGGCAGCCTGACGCCGGTGTGGGAACTGCTGGAGTCCCGCATCCAGTGAACCGCCCTGCCCCCCAGCCGCGCCGGAATTGAGCCATGGCGCAACATTTCGAACTGCATCCCGAGAATCCGCAGCCGCGCCTGCTCAAGCAGGCGGTGGCCATGCTCGAGCGTGGCGGCATCCTGGCCGTGCCGACCGATTCGAGTTACGCGCTGGTGTGCCATCTCGACGACAAGGCCGCCGCCGACCGGCTGCGGCGCATCCGCGGCGTCGACGACAAGCACCACCTGACGCTGCTGTGCCGCGACCTGAGCGAACTGGCCAACTATGCGCGGGTCGACAACCGACAGTACCGGCTGCTCAAGTCGCTGACACCCGGCCCGTACACCTTCATCCTCGATGCCTCCAAGGAAGTGCCGCGGCGCATCAGCCATCCGCAGCGCAAGACCATCGGCATGCGGGTGCCCGAGCACCGGGCCTTGCAGGCACTGCTGGCCCTGCACAACGGCCCGCTGCTGGCGACCACGCTGATCCCGACCGGCGAGACCGATCCGCTGAACGACGCACACGAGATCCGCGAGCAGTTCGAGCACCATATCGAAGCCGTGCTCGACACCGGCGCCTGCGCCCACCAGGCCACGACCGTGCTCGATCTCACCGGCGGCGAACCCGTGCTGCTGCGCCAGGGTCGCGGCGACGTCTCCGCGCTGGGCCTGTAGGCCGCGCCCCCGGGCCCGCCGTGGCAGGTCTGACACAATCGACCGGTGGACACCTCCAACCTGATTCAATCCATCCTGATCTACGCACTTCCGGTGCTGTTCGCGATCACCGTCCACGAAGCCGCCCACGGTTACGCGGCCCGCCATTTCGGCGACGATACGGCCTACAAGATGGGGCGCATCACGCTGAACCCGATCAAGCACATCGATCCGATCGGCACGATCCTGATTCCGTTCGTGTTGCTGTTCTCGACCAATGGCGCCTTCATGTTCGGATACGCCAAGCCGGTGCCGGTGCGGTTCGGCAACCTGAACAATCCCAAGCGCGACATGGTCTGGGTGGCACTGGCAGGGCCCGCCTCCAACCTGGCCCAGGCGTTCTTCTGGGGAGTGCTGCTGATCGTGCTCCACGCCGCGGGCGTGAGCGAGCCCTTCTTCATCAAGATGTGCCAGGGCGGCGTGCTGGTCAACGTCATCATGTTCGTGCTCAACCTGTTTCCGTTGCCGCCACTGGACGGCGGCCGCATCCTGGTCGGCCTGCTGCCGTATCGGCAGGCGGCCGTGGTGGCGCGGATCGAGCCCTGGGGCTTCTTCATCGTGCTGGGCCTGCTGTTCCTGGGCGTCATCAGCACCTTCTG
>JBFIDI010000638.1:0-3053 GCA_041581405.1 Burkholderiaceae bacterium | reverse complement strand
GGTGTAGCCCAGCCACATCACGAACAGCGGCGCGAACGCGACCTTGGGCGCGATCTGCAGCGCGAGCAGGTAGGGCGAGAGCACCGCCTCGACGCGCGGCGACACGCCCAGCGCGTAGCCGATCATGGCGCCCATGGCCGAGCCGAGCACGAAGCCGATCACGACCTCCAGTGACGTGATGCCGGCATGCCAGAGCAGCCGCTCCGTCTGCCAGATGCGCACCGCCTCCTCGGCCACGCGGGTCAGCGGCGGCAGCACGAATTCGGGCATGCCGACCCAGCCCGGGCCGTATTCCCACAGCAGCAGGAACACCACCAGGACCAGGAAACTCCAGGCCGCCGTGACCAGCGGGGATGTGTTGTCGGACATGACCGAAGCCCTTGCTCAGATGCTTATTTGCCAGTGACGAACTGGTTGGTGTACAGGTCCTTCAGCGGCGTGGCATTGGGCACCACGCCGTTGGCGACATAGAACTTCTGCAGGTCGTCCAGGCGCGCCTCGTCCATCGTGCCGGGCACCTTCTGGTTCGCGTAGACATACTTGTTGTACATCTCGAACATCTTCTCGATCGACGCTTCCTTGCCGGTATGCGTCGGCACATGCGCGACATAGGCCTTGGCGGCCTCCTTGGGATTGGACATGATGTCCTTCATGCCCTTCAAGGTGGCGCGCACCAGCTTCTGCACCAGCTGCGGGTTGTTCTTGATCGTGTCGTCCGATGCCAGGATGGCCTGGGCCATGCTCTTGAAATACACGTCGGCCGGCAGGATGTCGACCTGCGCGCCCTGCTCCATCACGGTCACGGTCCAGTCGGGCGTGCTCGCCATGCCATCGGACTTCTTGGCCAGGAACTGCTGCCACACACCGGCCGGACCGGCGGCCTGGATGTTGACATCGGCCTTGGTCAACTGGACCTTGCTCATCATGCCGAGCAAGGCGTAATACGTGGTGTCGGTGTAGGCCAGCACGGTCACGGTCTTGCCACGCAGTTCGCGCGGGCTCTCGATGCGCTGGTCCTTGTGCGTGACCAGCTGCATCAGCGAACCGGCGCCGAGCACCGCCACCGCCTTGACCGGAATGCCCTGGGCGCGCGCGATGATTGGCGTGTCGCCGATGGCGCCGCCAATCACCGCGTTACCGGCGCCGACCTGCTTGGCGACGTCGACACCGCCGCGGCCGGTCACGAACTTCACGTCCAGGCCTTCGGCCTTGTAGTAACCCTTGGCCTGCGCCAGCATCCAGGGTCCGAACGCCGGCAACGTACCGGGTGCCGGCAACAGGTAGGTGACTTCCTGCAAGGCCTGCGCCTGCGCGCCCAGTGGCGCGGACAGGCTGGCGGCGGCGGCACACAGGGCGATACAGGCGCGCCGGGTCAGGGTCAGGTGGGTGCGGGTTTTCATGGTGGCTCCTGGGTTGCGGGTGGTTCGGAATCGGATCGGTGTTGACGCCGTCGGATCAGTGGACTTCGGTATTGGCGTCGAGCTTGAGCAAGTCCATCAACTCGCCGATCAGCGGCCCGACCCGGTCGTGTTTGCGCCGCTTCATCGGGTTGTCGCGACCGGGAATGTCGACCGTGATCTGTTCGATGATGGTTCCGGGTCGTTCGCTCATCACCAGGATCCGGTCGGACAAGGCGACCGCCTCGGCCAGGTCATGGGTGATGAACAACACCGTCTTGCCCTCGTCGGCAACCGTGCGGGCCAGGTCCTGCTGCAGGATCATCTTGGTCTGCGCGTCAAGCGCCGAGAACGGCTCGTCCATCAGCAGCACCAGCGGGTCCACCGCCAGCGTGCGGGCCAGCGCTGCGCGCTGGCGCATGCCGCCAGACAACTGGTTCGGATAATGCGCGCCGAAACCGTGCAGGTGGCATTGCTCCAGCAAGCGATCGGAGATTGCCTTGCGTGCGGCGGCCTTGACGCTGCGCAGTTCCAGGCCGAACTCGATGTTCTGGGCAATCGTGCGCCAGGGCATCAGCAAGTCCTTCTGCAGCATGAACGACACATGTTCGTTCGGTCCCTCGACCAACTGACCGGCCACCTTGACCGTTCCCGCACTGGTGCGGGCCAGGCCGGAGCCCATGTTCAGCAAGGTGCTCTTGCCGCAACCCGAGGGGCCGATGATGGACACGACCTCGCCCTGCGCGATCGAGAAGTTGACGTCGCGTGCAGCCAATACTTCCGCCGACTTGCCACGGGCGGCGAAACGCTTCTCGACGCCGATGAATTCGATCGCCGGCACGCCTTCGGGGGCAACAAACTTGTTCATGGGTCTGGGCTTCGTGGCGGGCTCAGGCGGCCTCAGGCGGCCTCGACCTTGATCGGGATACGGACCGAGACGCGTCCGTTCTCGACCTTGACCGGGAAGCAGCGGATGTCGTGCTGGCCGATCTCGTTCAGGCACTTGCCGGTGGCGATGTCGAACCGCGCGGCATGCAGCGGGCACTCGATCTGGCCGTTTTCCTGGAAGCCTTGCGACAACAAGGCATAGGCATGCGGGCAGATGTCGTCCAGTGCATGGACCTGGTCGTCCTGCAGGTACAGGCCCACATTCTGTCCGTTGACCTCGACCCCGAACGGGAAGTCTGGGTCGAGCTGGTCGCGCGCTGCGACATCGTGCCATTCGGGGCTCAAATCATCTGGGTTCATGCCGGTACAACTTTCAGAATGTGGTTGGAGGGAGAGGCCGATCTGTTTAGCCAGTGAAACAGTGATTCACTAATGGTCCATTATTCGCCCGGGCCTGACACCGGTCAACGAATAGTTGACCAAAGAAAAGGGGGATGCGCCATCCGGCGGCGGTAGCGCGCCCAGGAACCGATGCGGCCGGTTCCGGCGCGGCCAACACCGTGGTGGCGCAACGCGGCGCTGGCGCGCTCAGACAGTGGCGTCAAGACTGGCGCCCCGCTCCCGGCGCCCGCGGCGCCAGGCCTTTTCCACCTCCACCACCAGCCAGACCACGGCCGACAGCGCCAGGCAGACCAGCAGCTCGAACGCCGACAGCGGCTCCGTCTTGAAGATCGGATTGAGCGCCGGCACGTAGATGGTGGCCATCTG
>JBFIDI010000637.1:0-3058 GCA_041581405.1 Burkholderiaceae bacterium | reverse complement strand
CGAACGCTTCACCATGGCCAACGTGACCTCCTTCGACGTAGCCCGGCTGGCCCAGGTCTCGCAATCCGCTGTGAGCCGGACCTACACTCCTGGCGCCAGCGTGTCGGAGGAGACGCGCAAGAAGGTGGAGACGGCCGCCCGCAAGCTGGGATATCGCCCGAATGCGATCGCGCGGACCCTGATCACCCGGCGCAGCCGCATCATTGGCGTGGTCATGTCCTACCTGGAGAACCAGTTCTACCCGGTGGTGCTCGAGAAGTTGTCGCAGCGACTGCAACGCGACGGCTACCATGTGCTGTTGTTCATTGCCGACACCCGCCAGACCGACGCGGTACTGGCAGAAATCCTCCAGTACCAGGTCGACGGCATGGTGATGGCGTCGACCGCCATCTCCAGTGCGCTGGCATTGCGCTGCAAGGAGGCCGGCATTCCGGTGGTCTTGTTCAACCGGACCAGCCGCAGCAGCGAAAACACCAGCTCGGTCACCACCGACAACCGCCAGGGTGGTTATCTCGTGGGCGAATACCTGGCCAGCACCGGCCACCAGCGTATTGCCTATGTCGCGGGGCAGGAGGACACCTCCACCAATCAGGATCGCGAAGCGGGATTTCTCGCCGGCCTGGCGCAGTCCGGCCGGGCCCTGTTTGCACGCGCGTCGGGAAACTACGATTTCGACGATGCTCGGCGCGCCACACGGACGCTGTTTGACGTCGATGCGGCGCGACGCCCGGATGCGGTCTTCGTCGCCAACGATCACATGGCGCTGGCGGTGATGGACACCTTGCGCATCGAATTGGGTCTGCGCGTGCCGCAGGACGTCAGCGTCGTCGGCTTCGACGATGTCAAGCAGGCTGCATGGGGTTCCTATCAGCTCACTTCGGTGGTGCAGGATGCCGACGCCATGATCGAGGCGACCGCCAGCCTGCTGTTGCAGGAGATGGACGGCGCCATGCAAAACCATGCGCTTGTGTTGCCAACCCGGCTTGTGTTGCGCCAATCGAGTGCGCCACGCCAGACCACCCAGCAAGGAAGATGAGATGAAGGGCTTCGACTCCGAGTTCAAGGACCTGGATCACTACATCCGGGTCATCACCGATCGCATATGGGAGGGTGGACGGATCGACGACATCCGCCTGTATTACAGTGATCCGTGCATCGTCGAGACACCGGCATCGGTCAGCACACGGCTGCAGGACGTGGTCGACGGTACCCGCGCCACACTGGCCATGTTTCCCGACCGGCGACTGCTGGCGGAGGATGTGCTGCAGTCCGGCGACGAGGACGGCGGATTCCTGAGTTCGCACCGCATCATCTCGACGATGACTCACCGGGGCGACGGCATGTTCGGCAAGGCCAGCGGCCGCCTGGTCCATGCCCGCACGATTGCCGACTGCGTGTGCAAGGACAACCGGATCGTGCATGAATGGCTGGTGCGCGACCAGGGTGCGATTGCGTTGCAGATCGGCAGCACGCCGCGCGATCTCGCGCAGACCTGGTTGAACCAGCGTGGCGGATGGAACAAGCCGGTTGCCGGCCAGGCGCCGGATGGTTACCGCTCGCACATCGACGACGAGCCGGTTGCGCAGGCCTATGCGCAGGCGATCGAGGCCTTCGCCCATGGTGGACAGGATGCGACGCTGTACGACGAGGCGGTTCACCACATCGGCCCTTGCGAGACCACGCGTTATGGCCGCCTGGAAGTCCAGACTTTCTGGGGTGCCTTGTTCGCGTCGCTGCAGGTCGAGTCCTTCACGCTGGAACATCTGGCCTCGAACCATGGTGGCGGTCGTCCCGATCGCATTGCCATGCGTTGGCGCGCGCAAACCCGTCACACCAACCACGCGGCGGCCCTGGGGCTGTATGGCCCGGCCAGCGACCGCGGAGTCGAGATCATGGGCATCAACCATGCCGAGATCGTCGATGGCCGGGTGCTGCGCGAGTGGGTGCTGATCGACGAGGTCGCAGTGTGGATGCAGGTTTTGACTGCGCAAGCCTGATCGCTACCCCACCAACAACGGAAACAAACCATGGCCCGAATCCAACTCAAGAACATTGCCAAGTCCTGGGGCGCGGCAGTCGGCGTCAAGCGCATGTCGCTGGACATTACAGACGGAGAATTCCTCGTCCTGCTCGGGCCGTCGGGTTGCGGCAAGACCACGACGATGCGCATGGTCGCCGGCCTGGAGGATCCGTCCGAAGGCGAGATATGGATCGGTGATCGATGCGTCAACACCCTGGAGCCCAAGGACCGGGACGTGGCGATGGTGTTCCAGAGCTACGGCCTGTACCCGAACATGACGGTGTACGAGAACATCAGCTTTCCGCTGCGCATCCGCGGCACGCCGGCAGCCGACATCGGTCCGGCGGTGATGAAGGCATCGGGCAAGGTCGAGCTCGATGAGTTCCTGCAACGCCGGCCCAAGGAGCTGTCCGGTGGCCAGCGCCAGCGGGTCGCACTGGCCCGAGCCATCGTGCGCGAACCCAAGGTGTTCCTGATGGACGAGCCCTTGTCCAACCTGGATGCCAAGCTGCGCGTCAGCATGCGGGCCCACATCAAGCACCTGCACCATGAACTGGCTGTCACCACCATCTACGTGACGCACGACCAGGTCGAAGCCATGACGCTGGCCGATCGCGTCGTGGTGATGAGCAAGGCCGAAATCCAGCAGGTCGGCACGCCGGAGCAGATCTACAACGATCCGAACAACCTGTTCGTGGCCGGCTTCATCGGTTCGCCGGCCATGAACCTGGTCAGCGGTGTCTTGAAGGATGGCGTGTTCGAGGCCGGTGGCAAGGGGTATGCGGTCCGCGTGGCCGGGTTCGGCAAGCTGACGCAATCCAACGTGGTGCTGGGCATGCGCGCTGAAGACATGGTGGTTGGCGGTGTCGACGACAGCCAGGTCAGCGGTGAGGTGTTTTCGTTCGAGTTGCTTGGCGACTCGACCACGGTGACGATCAAGGTCAAGGATGAATTCATTACCGCCAAGGCGGACAAGGAGTTCCGCGCCCGCATGGGCGAGAAGGTCGGCTTCACCGTGCCGATCGAACGTTGTTACCT
>JBFIDI010000636.1:0-3058 GCA_041581405.1 Burkholderiaceae bacterium | reverse complement strand
GCCGCGCGTCAGGATGCGGTGCACGTCGGCCACCATGCTGGCGATCCAGCGCATGTTGAAGTCCTTGCCGCGCGGGCCTTCCACGCCTTGCAGGCATTCGTCGATGTAGCGCTTCACCGGCGCATCCCAATGCCGCATGTTGCTCATGTTGATCGCGAATTCCTTGGTGTCGGCCGGCACGGTCAGCCGCTCCTGCGTGAGCACGAAGGAGCCCTGTTCGCGGTCGAGCGTGAACATGGCCACGCCGTCGCCGACGGTCAGCACCAGCGTGGTCTGCGGGCCGTAGATGCAGTATCCGGCCGCCACCTGCTTGTTGCCGGGCTGCAGGAAGTCGGCCTCGGACACGCCCGCGCCGTTGTTCTCGGGCTTGCGCAACACGCTGAAGATGGTGCCGATGCTGACGTTGACGTCGACGTTGCTCGAGCCGTCGAGCGGGTCGAACAGCAGCAGGTATTCGCCCTGCGGATACCGGTGCGGCACGACGTAGATGCCTTCCATCTCCTCGCTGGCCATGGCGGCGAGGTGGCCGCCCCATTCGTTGGCCTCGATCAGCACCTCGTTGGCGATGATGTCGAGCTGCTTCTGGATCTCGCCCTGCACGTTCTCGGTCTTGGCCGCGCCGAGCACGCCGCCCAGCGCCCCCTTGTTGACGGCCTGGCTGATGCCCTTGCAGGCGCGCGCGACGACCTCGAGCAGCAGCCGCAGGTCGGACGGGATCAGGTTGTGCACGCGCTGGTGCTCGACCAGGTAACGCGTCAGGGAAATCTTGTTGTTCGTTGCCATGGTGTGCGTTTCTTCAGTCGGCCAGCGCGCGGCTGACCACCTCGCGCACGTCGTTGCTCAGGTCGGGCTTGGCGGCCACCTTGGCGATGGCCTCGCGGGCCGCGCTGCGGTAGGGTTCGGCCAGGCGGCTCCAGCGGTCCAGCGCGCGCGCCAGCCGGGCGGCCAGCTGCGGGTTGAACGCGTCGATCTCGAGCACGCGCACGCTCCAGAACTGGTAACCCGCCGCATCCTTGCGGTGGAAGGCGGCCGCATTGCCGTTGCAGTACGCGAACAGCAGGCTGCGCGCCCGGTTCGGGTTCTTCAGGTGGAAGTCGGGGTGCGACATCAACTTTGTTACCAGCGGCAGGATGTGGCCGTCGCGGTCGCTGGCGCCGGCCTGCAATGCGAACCACTTGTCGAGCACCAGCTCGTCGCCCTTGAACATGGCGTGGAAGCGGTTCAAGGCCTCGCCCGCCAGCGGATGCGCACAACCCACCAGCGCCGACAGGGCGTGCAGGCGGTCGGTCATGTTGCCGGCCTGCTTGAATCGCTCGAAGGCCTTGCCGGGCCACATGTCGTTGTCGGCACCCAGGCACAACATCGACAAGGCCATGCCGCCCAGCGCGCGCTTGCCGCTGGACAGCGGGTCGGGGCGGTAGGCGCCGGTGTCGCGGTTGGCCTCCCAGGCCTGTTGCCAGTCGTCGGCCAGTGCCGTGGCCAGCTGCAGCCGCATCGACTCGCGCACCGCGTGGATGTGCTGCGGGTCGACCACCTCGAGCTGGTCGGCGATGTAGCCTTCGGACGGCAGCGTCAGCGCCAGCTCCTTGAAGGCCGCGTCCAGGCCGTCGTGGCGCAGGATGCCGCGCATCGCGTCCAGGTATGGCGGCGTCAGCACCTCGGCGACGGCCGGCCCGTCGGCCGGTTGCGCGAGCGCGGCCAGCGCGCAGCGCATCGCCAGGCGCTGGCCGGCTTCCCAGCGGTTGAACGGGTCGCTGTCGTGGGCCAGCAGGTGCAGCAGCTGCGCGTCGCTGTAGTCGCACTCCAGCACCACCGGCGCGCTGAAGCCGCGCAGGATGGACGGCACCGGTTCGGCCGTGACGTTGACGAAGGTGAAGGACTGCTCGGCCTCGCTGAGCACGAGGGTGCGCGGCACCGTCGTCGGCGCCGCTTCGTCGGCCAGCTGCAGCGGCGGGTCGTCGCCCTGCGGGCCGACGAGCCCGAGCGCGACCGGGATCACGAACGGCTGCTTGTCGCCCTGGCCGGGCGTGGGCCTGCAGCTTTGCGTGAACGTGAGCGTGTAGCTGCCGGCGTCGGCATCGTAGCGGCCGACCGCCTTGACCTGCGGCGTACCGGCCTGGCTGTACCAGCGCTTGAACTGCGGCAGCAGGCGGGACAGGTCGGACGCGGGGTTGGCATCGGCCTGGGCCTGGGCGAAGTCGTCGCAGGTCACGGCCTGGCCGTCATGGCGCTCGAAATACAGCTGCATGCCCCTGGCGAAGCCGGCGCGGCCGACCAGGGTCTGCATCATGCGCACGACCTCGGCGCCTTTTTCGTAGACGGTGACGGTGTAGAAGTTGTTGATCTCGACGTAGCTGTCGGGCCGCACCGGGTGGGCCATCGGGCCGGCGTCCTCGGGGAACTGCGCGGTGCGCAATACGCGTACGTCGTCGATGCGCTTGACGGCGCGGGCCGACGCATCGGCGCACAGGTCCTGCGAGAACTCCTGGTCGCGGAACACCGTCAGGCCTTCCTTGAGGCTGAGCTGGAACCAGTCGCGGCAGGTCACGCGGTTGCCGGTCCAGTTGTGGAAATACTCGTGGCCGACGACCGACTCGATGCCCGAGAAATCGGTGTCGGTGGCGGTGGCCTGGGTCGCCAGCACGTATTTCGTGTTGAAGATGTTCAGGCCCTTGTTCTCCATCGCGCCCATGTTGAAGTCGCTGGTGGCGACGATCATGAAACGCTCCAGGTCCAGCGGCAGGCCGAACCGCGCCTCGTCCCAGACGATGGAGGCCATCAGGGATTCCATCGCATGGTCGGTCTTGCCCAGGTCGCCGCGGCGCACGTAGATCTCCAGCAGGTGTTCCTTGCCGGCGCGCGAGGTGATGCGTTGCTGGCGCGACTCCAGCTGACCGGCCACCAGCGCGAACAGGTAACACGGCTTGCGGTGCGGGTCGACCCAGCGCGCGAAATGCCGACCGGCATTGCCGTCGCCGGTGAGGTCGCCGCTGTCGACCAGGTTGCCGTTGGACAGCAGCACCGGGTAGGCGGCCTTGTTGGCGCGCAGCGTCACGGT
>JBFIDI010000635.1:0-3071 GCA_041581405.1 Burkholderiaceae bacterium | reverse complement strand
TGCGTACAGATGCCGGACAACGAGACTTGTACCAACGGGTCAACAACAATACGGTCCCCGTCGTCTTGGCTGGAGCGGCGTTGATTAACGCGTCGCAACGAGCGGGCGCGGACGGTATCCTGACTTACGACCAGCATTCTTGGGCCGTTGGCACCTCCTATGCGCTTTCGCCCACCAGCAAGATAAAGGCGGAGTGGATGCGTGTCCGTATTGGTCAAATGTCTAGCCTCGTAGACGCCCCCCCAGGCAGCAACATTCGAAACCAGAACATCAACGTGTTATCGCTGTCGTACAGCGTGGTGTTCTGACGGGAAGACCATGGCCGCGACGCGCAATCGGATGGTTCTGCTGATGCAGTTGCTGGTGCTGCTGGCGGCATCGGCGGCGGAGGTCCGGGCGGCCGATGGCGTGGTCGTGATCGGACACCCGACGGTCAAGCGCCTCGATACCAACACGGTTGCGCGCATCTACACCGGCAGGGTCATCGAAGTGGATGGTGTGTCGATCACGGCCGTCAATGCCAAGGCCGGGACAACAATTCGAAACCGGTTTCTCCAGGCTTTTCTCAACCAGGACGAAGACAAATACACCGCCTACTGGACGGTGCGGCGTTATATCGGAAAAGGCGCCTCCCCGCGTGAACTGGGCAAAAGCAGCGAAATCATTCAGTTCGTGACGTCGACGCCTGGCGCGATTGGCTACATCGATGAGTCGGAGGTCCGTCCGGGCCTGAACATCTTGCTGCGCTGAAGCAGCGGGCCACGGTCGGCCAACGTGCCGAGACTTGGCAAGGGCACCATGCCACCGACAGGGGCGAAGTCGGGCATCGGCCGTACCTATGTCGTTGTTCCACGCAACCGCGGCCGGATGAACATCAACAACAACTGCTGCAACGGATTCGCATTGCCCCACGGCCGCCAAGTGAACCTGAGCTTCTGGTGGTAGACGTCGAAATGCATGCCCCAGGGTGCCGCGCGCAATGCGCCACGGCCCAGCAGCAGTTTCATCACCGACGCACCCATGACGCCGGCACACATGTCGCAGGCCATCACGGTCGACGGGCCGCGTTTCTCCTGGAAATTGACGGCCTCGGGCGCGACGAGATAGTGGCGCTGCATCATCGCAGGTGACAGGCCGGCGATGAAGCGGGCATATTGCTCCTGCACCTCCTGGCCTTCCCATTTGAAGTATTGCTCGGCGCTCATGCCCGTGGGCGAAAAATACAGCAATGCGACGCCTATGCCCAGCGGCGCCGCCGTCAGCACCGGAATGCCTTTTTCCCGGCATTTGGCGAACACCATGCGGCGCGCCGGCAATGCAAAGAAATCCAGGCCATCGACATATACGTCGACGCCGTCCAGAAAATCGTCGACGTTCTCGGGCAAAACGCCTTGCGGGAACTGGCGCAGATCGATCTCCGGATTGATGTCGAGCGCCATGCGCGCAAGCGTCGAGATCTTGGACTGGCCCATGTGCGGCATGAAGGCGCCGGCCTGGCGGTTCATGTTGTGCAGGTCGAAATCGTCGAAATCGGAAATCGTGAACCGGGCGATGCCCAATCGCGCCAATGTCAGCAGATGGGCACCACCCACGCCGCCGAGCCCGGCAATGGCGACGCGGGAATTCCTCAGTTTCGCCTGCTCGTCGTGCGTGAGCCAGCCGATGTTGCGCGAAAACGCCTTCTCATAGACGAATGGGCTGCGATGTAACATGAATAAGCAATGCTTGAAGGCAAAAAAGGTCGTCGTGACCTCAAGTTGTCCAGAAGGAGGCGATATGAGCCGCGAAATCATTCACAACATTCTTGACTTGGCTCGGTGGGCGCCAAGTGGTGACAATACCCAACCTTGGCGATTCGAGATCGTCAGCGACAACACGGTTCTTGTCCATGGCTTTGATACGCGGAGTCACGTTCTGTATGACTTCGACGGTCACCCTAGCCACATTGCTCATGGCGCCGTACTCGAAACAATTCGAATTGCAGCAACGATTCACGGGCTGAACGCGAAGTGGTCAATAGAAACAAGCAGTGACGACCGCAATCCAATTTACCACGTGCGACTTGAGCAAGCGAATGGAGTTGCTCCTGATCCCTTGTTCGCGTTCATCAAGACAAGGACCGTGCAACGGCGTCCAATGCGCACGACGCCTCTCACCGAGCTGCAGCGCGACGCGATAGTTCGCTCAGTCGGGGTCGGTTTTGGCATACGTCTATTCGAATCAAGGGCAGAAAAGCTGGGAATCGCCAAGATTTTGTGGAACAGCGCAAGAATTCGCTTGACCTGTCCAGAAGCATACTTGGTGCACAAGGAAATCATCGAATGGCGCGCTCGCTACAGTAAGACCAAGATTCCAGAACTAGCGGTTGGTGTCGACAGCGTGACCGCCAGACTCATGGAGTGGGCATTAAGAAGCTGGGACCGAGTGGACTTCATGAACAGGTTCATGTTTGGAACCATCCTTCCCCGGATAGAACTAGATTTGCTGCCAGCGCTTGCTTGTGCGGCGCACATACTGATCAAACCTGAAGTGCGTCCAAGCACATTGGCGGACTGGGTAGCACTGGGTTGTGCCGTTCAAAGAGTTTGGCTGACCGCCGCAAGCGTCAATTTGCACCTGCAACCGCAAATGACTCCACTAATCTTTCAGTGGTATGCCCGTGCAGGGCGAAAATTCACTTCCAAAACTGAACTGATGGAAAAAGCCGATCGCCTATCAGGAGACGTTGACAAGGTGTTCAACACTTCGCCTGATGAATTGAATGGCTTCTTTGCGCGGGTTGGAACATCCGCTCCGCCACCAGGCAGATCGATTCGACACGATCTGAACGAAGTCCTCAGATAACCCATGAAATCGCCAGCATTCTCGGATTCTGAAATAGATCCCATTGGACGGCAATTAACTCTGGCACCATGTCCACCATGGCCCCACCCGATACCTTGCCCGGCACCTTGCACCCCCTGCTGCAGCCCCACCGGTATCCGGGCGTGGTGCAGCCGCCGGTCAGGTTGATCGAAACACATATCTCCTGGGTGCTGCTCGCCGGCGAACATGCGTACAAGATCAAGAAG
>JBFIDI010000634.1:0-3076 GCA_041581405.1 Burkholderiaceae bacterium | reverse complement strand
CCTCGACGCCTGGACGGCTGCGCAGTCGTCCTGATTGCCGATGCGCCTGCCGATGGCCCGCCGAAGCGCCAGCGCGACATGGCGGCTGTCAGGCGGTCGTGGCCGGCACCGGCTTGTGCAGTGCCAGGTCGTTCCAGACGTCCTGGCGCCGGATCAGGTCGTCGACGACCTCGAACCGGTCGATGAATCGGATGCCGTCAAAGTCCGTGCCGTCGGGCCACGTGCCGTGCAAGGTGCCGAAGCAATACACGACGGCTCCATCGTCGGTCCAGCTTTCGTCGAACCGCTCGTAGGTCTTGCCCACGTTGCGGTAGCTGCCGCGCGAACGCTCGACCAGTTCCTCGAGCCGGTGCATGATCGGGCTGCCGGGAAAACGCATGGCGAAATCCGGCGCCAGACATGTGCGTGCCCCATCCAGGTCGCGCTTCTCCATGCGTTCCAGGAATCGGCGGACCAGTTGCGATGCGTCGATCCGCTCGGCGCCACCGGCACCGAATATTTTTCCGTCGCGCTGGTAGGTGCTGGCGTGGCTGACGAAGACGGTGGTGCCGGCGGCCGGCGCGGCAATCACCGATCGCGCCGCCTGCGCGACACGCCGGACCATCGTGCTTTCCGCTTCCCTGGAGTAGCCGGGCAGCAAGGTGATGGCGATGACGGGCATGGCGGGTTCCTGGTTGGTGGTGAGAGTCGCCGATCATGCCTTTAAGCCAACAAGCCCGCAACGTGATCGGTCCGGAGCAGCGGATCGACTACAGCGCCGCACCGGACCGGGTTCCGTTGCGCTGGCCGGATGGCGCACGGGTGGCATTGTGGGTGGCGCCGAACATCGAACATTACGAATACCAGCCGCAGAAGATCCGGGTACGCGACCCCTGGCCCCGGATGCCGCATCCGGACATCCTGGGGTATGGCTTGCGCGACTACGGCAACCGGGTCGGCGTCTGGCGCCTGATGGAGTTGTTCGATCGCTACCGGCTCCCGGTGACGGTGTCCTTGTCGATGGCGGTGCTGAACATGTATCCCGACATCGCAGAAGCGATGATGGCGCGCAACTGGGAATTCATGTCGCACGGCCTGTACAACACGCGTTACCACTGGGGTCTGGACGAGGACGCGGAGCGCGCCGCGATCGAACAATGCCAGGACATCCATCGCGCGTTCGTCGGGCGTGGTCTTCCCGGCTGGTTCTCGCCTGCCGCCTCCAACACATGGCGCACGCCGGACCTGGTGGCCGAGGCCGGCATCGCGTATCTGTGCGACCTGTACCACGACGACCAGCCCACGCCGGTCCGGGTACGCAGCGGCGAACTGTTCTCGTTGCCGTATTCGATGGAGATCAACGACAGCATCGCGTGGCGGCGCGGCCAGGAGGCGCCGGCGTTCGCGCAGAAGATCTGCGACGAGTTCGACGTCTTGTACGCCGAAGGTGCAACGCACGGCAAGGTGATGAACATCGCGGTGCATCCGTTCATCATGGGCCAGCCGCATCGTATAGAACACCTGGCCCGGGCGCTGGAATACGTGTTGTCGCACAGCGGTGTCTGGTGCGCCACCGGCTCCGACATCGTCAACCACTATCGCACCCATCTGCAGGCCATGCCAGCCGCAACAGCCGGGTCCCACGGCCCAGGGGAAGCACCGCCATGAATCAAACACCTTCCATCGACTACATCCGCGCCTACATGCCAGAGCGCTGCGTCGACGTCGCGCGCACCGCCTTGCTGATCATCGACATGCAATACGCGACCGGATCGCGCCAGGGTGCGCTGTCACGGACCTTGCAGGCGCAGGGCTCGACCCTCGGCAACTACCGCTTCGATCGCATCGAACAGCAGGTGCTGCCCCACACCCGGCAACTGCGCGACCGTTGCACCGCACTCGGCCGTCCGGTGCTGCATGTGACGGTTGGCGCGGCGCTGGCGGACGCGTCGGACGCGCCGATTCATATGCGCAAGCTGTTCGTCGAGTTCGCCAACCATGTCGGCAGCCGCGAGCACGAGATCCTGGACGAACTCAAGCCGCGCCCGGGCGAGCACGTGTTGCGCAAGACGACGATCGGCGCATTTGCGTCGACCAACGTCGACAGCCTGCTGCGTGCGCTCGGCTGCGAACAGCTCTACCTGTGCGGCATTTCCACCAACATGTGCGTCGAGACCACGGCACGCGAGGCGGCCGACCGGGGTTATCTGGTGACGCTGGTCGAGGACGCCTGCGGCACCACCCATGCCGACCTGCACGACGTCACGATGCGCAACTTCCAGCGCCTGTTCGGCCGCGTACGCTCGACCGATCAGGTGTTGGACGAGTTGACGATGCCGGTTGTCGCCTGAGGAGCCGCCATGCGCAAGATTCTGGTCATCGTGCCCTTCGTCATGTCACAGGACAACCTGTTGCTGCGCCAGCAGCAACTGAGCGGTCTGGAGTTCGGTCCGGACCTGCAATTCGAGTTTCGCACCGTCAAGGCCGGCCCGGCCAATTATTCGAGCCACCATGATTTCGTGCTGGCCGACGTGGCCAACTTCGAGGCCGGTTGCCGTGCCGGGCAGGAGGGCTTCGCCGCCGTGTGTATCGATACCATGAGCGACTCCGGTGTCGCCGCCCTGCGCTCGGTGCTTGACATACCGGTGTTCGGGCCGGGCAAGGTGTCCATGCTCGCTGCCCTGATGCTGGGCGACCGCTTCTCCATCCTGACCATGGCCAGCCGCTGGAAGCCGCTGTACAAGAAGGCGCTGGACGAACTCGGCCTGCATCACAAGTGTGCTTCTGTGCGCGCCATCGAGGTACCGCCGGACAACCAGGCCTTGCTCGCTGGCAAGGAAGACGAGGTGTTCCCGCTGCTCGAGCAGGCAGCGCACAAGGCGATCGACGAGGACGGAGCCGAGGTGTTGATCCTCGGCTCGACGACGATGCACCAGGCCCATGCGTATCTGGCGCAGCGGCTGCCGGTTCCGGTGATCAACCCGGGGCCGCTGAGTTACAAGATCGCCGAGGCGGCACTGGCATTGGGATACCGCCATAGTCGGGTCGGATTCCCGAAACCCATGCACCCGCGACTCGACATGCTCGAGGCCATGGT
>JBFIDI010000633.1:0-3087 GCA_041581405.1 Burkholderiaceae bacterium | reverse complement strand
TGGCGATGCCGCAGATGATGCTGATCAGCGTCGTCTTGCCGGCGCCGTTGGGGCCGAGCAGCGCGAAGATCTCGCCGCGGCGGATGTCCAGGTTGACATGCTTGAGTGCCTGGAAGCCGCCGGCGTAGGTCTTGCTGACGTCGCGCACCGACACGATGGCGTCGGCGGTCGGGGAAGGGGTGGTTGGCATGGGATGGCCATTGTGCCGCATCCCGGCGCCGCGCCCCGCCGGGCGCCGGTCAGCCCGGCTCGGCCGCTTCCCGCGCGCGGATCTTCGCATGCACGTAGGCCCCCTTGGGAATGTGCAGCAGGTCGGCCACGCGCCACATCACGTGGCGTTCGTGGTCGCTGAGCCGGCCATCGGCGTACGCCACGCGCCACATGTGTTCGATCATGCGCAGCTTCTGCGGCATGTCGAAATGCTCGTTGATGCGCGAGGTGAAGGCGAACAGGTCGGTGGCCTGCCGGGCCGTGGCTTCGGCCAGTTCGGCCAGCCGGTCGGCCTCGTCGTCGTCCAGCGAGAACTTCTCGCGCAGCGCCGCCAGCACGGCCTCGCGTTCGCCGGGGCGAAAACCGGGGTCGGAGCGCATCACCTCGACCAGCATCACCGCGGTGGCCAGTTGCAGCGCGTGTTCCTCGGTTTTCGGGTCACTGCCGGCCGCGGCCGGGCTGAGTTTGTCGAACAGGTCTTTCAGGGTTCGGAGCATGGCGTGATGATGGCATGGAACCGGCCGGGCCGGCCTAGAACAGGCCCATGGCCAGGCCCTGGCCCAGGGCTTCCCCGATCTCCGCGCAGGCCCGCAGGTCGGCCGGATCGATGGTCTTGGGTGCCAGGATGGCTTCGGGTGTCTGTGCATGGGTGCAGACGATCAGCGACTCGGCGACCTTGCGCAGGCGCCATCCGGTGGCGATGCGTTCGGCCTGGCGCACGGCGTTGCTGCCGTCGCTGCCGGCGCACACCAGCACGGCATAAGGCCGGGCCTGGATCCGGTCGAGCACCGGGTAATAACAACGATCGAAGAAATCCTTCATGACGCCGGCGATGGCCGCCAGGTTCTCCGGCATGGCGAACAGGTAGCCCTGGGCCGCGAGCAGGTCGTCCGGTCCGGCCTGCTGCGCCCGCAGCAGGCGCACGCGCAGCCCGTCGGCCTTGTTCGCGCCCTCGTACGCCGCCTGCGCCATCTGCGCCGTCCCGCCGGTGGCCGAGTGGTAGACGATGAGCAGGGTGGGTGTTTCGGGCGTGGGCACGGGCGGTTGTTCCTCTGCGCCGGCGTCAGCTGTCGGTGCCCAGCGTGATCGGCAGCGTCGTGGCCCGCCCCTGGCGCAGCACGGTCACGCCGACGGTGTCGCCCGGCTTGAAGTCGTCGAGCCGGGCCAGCAGCTGCGCGACCGACTCGATCGGCTTGCCTTCGACCGCGACGATCACGTCGCCGAGCGCGATGGCGCCGTCGCGGCCGACCGTGGTCTCGCGCAGGCCGCCGGCCAGCGGCTTGCCCGGCGCCGGGCGCAGCACCACGACGCCGCGCACCTTGAGCAGTTCGCTCAGGCGCCGGTTCAGTTCCTCGTCGGTGCGAATGCCCAGCGTGGGGCGGATATACCGGCCATGGCGGATGATCTGCGGCACGACCCGGTTCACGGTGTCCACCGGCACCGCGAACCCGATGCCGGCGCTGGCGCCGCTGGGGCTGTAGATGGCCGTGGTGATGCCGATCAGCCGGCCGGCCGAGTCCAGCAGCGGCCCGCCGGAATTGCCGGGATTGACGGCCGCGTCGGTCTGGATCAGGTTTTCGATCGCGACACCGCCCTCGGCGTTGATGGAGCGGTTCAGCGCCGACACGATGCCGCTGGTCAGCGTCCAGTCCAGTCCGAACGGATTGCCGATCGCGAACACCTTCTGCCCGACCTTGAGGTCGTGGCTGCTGCCCAGCGGAACCGGCTGCGGTCGCTTGTTCGGCACGTGGATGCGCAATACCGCGATGTCGTGCGCCGGGCTGGCGCCGACCAGGCTGGCCCGGTAGTCGCGGCCGTCGGCCAGCTTGACCGAGGCTTCGCTGGCGCCCTCGATGACGTGCAGGTTGGTCACCACGTGGCCGGATTCGTCCCAGACGAAACCCGAGCCGTTGCCCCGCGGCACGGTGAACACGTTGCGCGACCAGATGTCGCGTACCCGCGAGCGGGTGCTGATGAAGACCACCGAGTCGCGCGCCTGCTCGAACAGCTCGATCGTCGCGCGTTCCTCGGCGCCCAGTTCGCCGCGCGGGCTGACCGTGCGCGGCGTGCCGTCTTTCTGCGCCGCCGCCGGTGGCGGCAGGCCCGCGCCGGCCAGGACCAGCAGCACCACGGCCAATACGCGCACCGGCACGGCGGCGGCGCGCAGCAGCGACGCCACGCGCCTCAGCATGACGGGGCGGGCCGCGGCCGGGCGACGACGGCCGGCGGGCCTTGGAGGAGACGGATCGGGGCGAGCTTCGGCATGGTCAGGCTCCGTCGGAAGGGGTATCAGGCCGGTTGTGCGACCTCGCCGCCCAGGCCTTCGAACAAGGCGGGCAGCAGCTGACGCAGTTCGCCGGTGACCAGCGCCACGTCGGTGTCGAAACCGTCGTCCTTGCCGTCGCCGGCGGCCTGGGGCTTGTTCTCCAGCACCACGTCGAGCAGGCTGAGCTTCTTGAGCTGCAGGCCTTCGGTCAGCACGAACGAGACCCGGTCGTTCCAGGTCAGGGCCAGCCGGGTCGGCATCTTGCCCAGCGTGATGTGCTGGCGCACTTCGTCGGTGTCCAGCGCGTGGCGGGTGTAACGCACGACGGCGCGCGACTCGTCGGCGGCCTTGAGTTCGCATTCGCGGTCGACGCTGAACCCGGGTGGTGCCTCCTGCGTCGACAACCACTCGGCCATGGCCGCAGCGGGCGAGGTCTGGGTGTCGATCAGCTGCACGGCCAGCCCGTCGATGGCGGCCACCAGGGCCGTCATGGTCTCGTCGGCCTTGGCCTGGCTGCCGGCGTCCAGCACCAGCTGCCCCGCCTGCGGGTCGATCCAGACCAGCACGCTGGACTGCTTGGTGAACGCCATCGGCAGCAGCGCATGGCGCAC
>JBFIDI010000632.1:0-3096 GCA_041581405.1 Burkholderiaceae bacterium | reverse complement strand
GAGCTTGCGTGTCTGGCGCTTGGTCTGCCCCATCTGCCCGAACAGGCCGCGCAATTGCTCGGTCATCTCCTCCATGCCGGGCGGGCCCATGATCTCGAGCTGCGGGTTGGCCTGGCTCAGGTCGATCTCGATCTCGCGCTGGTCGAGCTGGCCTTCGCGCAGTTTCTTGCGAAACGCCTGGCGTGCCGCGCCTTCGGGTTGCTCGGGGTCGCGCCGGCCGCCTTCCTCGCCGCGTGGCGGGGGGATCAGGATGTCCAGGATGCGTTCTTCCGCCGCGTCGATGGCGCGCTCCTGCACCGCGCGTTTGGCCGTCTCGCGGGTCTGCTTGATGGCCACGTCGGCCAGGTCGCGGATGATGGCGTCGACATCCTTGCCCACGTAGCCGACCTCGGTGAACTTGCTGGCCTCGACCTTGATGAAGGGTGCATCGGCCAGCCGCGCCAGGCGCCGGGCGATCTCGGTCTTGCCGACGCCGGTGGGGCCGATCATCAGGATGTTCTTGGGCGTGATCTCGGCGCGCAGGCTGCCGGAGACCTGCTGGCGGCGCCAGCGGTTGCGCAGCGCGATGGCGACCGCGCGCTTGGCCTGGTTCTGCCCGACGATGTGCTTGTCGAGCTCCTGGACGATCTGCTGCGGTGTCAGTGCGGACATGGGGGAGCCCGCGGGCGGGGTGAAGACGGTCAGGGCCTGGCTCATGGCAGGGTCTCGATGGTGTGATGCATGTTGGTGTAGATGCACAGCTCGCCTGCGATCTCGAGCGACTTGCGCACGATGTCGGCGGCCGGCAGTTCGGTATGGTTCAGCAGCGCGACCGCCGCCGCCTGCGCATAGGCGCCGCCGGAGCCGATCGTGATGATGCCGTTCTCCGGCTCGAGCACGTCGCCGTTGCCGGTGATGATCAGCGAAGCGTCCTTGTCGGCCACGGCCAGCATGGCCTCGAGCCGGCGCAGCACGCGGTCGGTGCGCCAGTCGCGCGTGAGTTCGATCGCCGAGCGCACCAGGTGGCCCTGGTGTTTCTCGAGCTTGGCCTCGAAGCGCTCGAACAGCGTGAAGGCGTCGGCGGTGGCGCCGGCAAAACCGGCCAGCACCTTGCCGTGGTAGAGCTTGCGCACCTTGCGCGCCGTGCCCTTGACCACGATGTTGCCCAGCGTGACCTGGCCGTCGCCGCCGATGGCGACCTGGTATCCGTCGGCGGTCTTGCGCCGTACGCTGATGATGGTGGTTCCGTGAAATTGTTCCATGCTGTGACGAATTCAGGGCCGCTGGGGCCCGCTGTCGAAATGCCCCGACGGTGTGGTCGGGACCTGTGCCTGTCGTGTCTGCGCGGGGTTCCTAGTTGGACCGCATCATGATCCTGGCGTGTTCGTTGATCCCGATCACGCCGAAAAACGCCGCCACCAGTCGGTGGACGTCGCGGAACTGGATCTGGCACCCCTGCGCCTGCAGATCGGCTACCCAGTTCAATATGCTGCCGGCGGCGGAAAAATCAACCCGGATCAGGTTGGCGCAGGACACGATCAGCCGTGGCGAGTCGTTGCGAGCCCGCTCCAGCATCTCCAGCGCCTCCGTGGCTTCGCCCTGGATGTCGCCCGACAACTCGGCCACGGCGGCCTGGGCCGGCTCCAGGCCCATGGGCACCGTGGCCGCCGGCGCAAAGCCGGGCTGCGTACCCGCCGGTGCGACGTCGTCGTCCTCGCCGTCACCGGCCGCGCGCAGTTCACCGGCGACGGTCGCACTGCGGTAGCGGCAACGGGCATCCTGCCACGCCGGTGGCGACACCTCGAACGTGACGCAGTAGTCCAGCGCCACCAGTTCGAATTCGTCCTGCAGCTGCATGATGCGCAAGGCATCGAGCCGCAGCCGCCAGATCGCCTGCCCCTGGCTGCGGTTGCCGGACGGGGTCTGTGCCCGCAGCAGGGCCTCGAGGGCACGCGCTCCGGAGAAATGCAATTCGACCGCGCTGTCGCACCATTGCGCGAACAAGGCCGCCAGCGGCTCGCACGCGTCGGCGTCGATGTCGGTCACCGCGCTCCAGTCCAGGAACCAGGGCGGTTCGACATTGGCCACGGCCAGGCGCAGTTCGTCGACGCTGGCCGCCGTGAACCGCGCCGGGCAGACCCAGACCGGCTCGATCACCAGCCGCGACGGCACGGTGCGCACCGGCGAGTCGGCCTGCGCCGCCCCCAGGGCATCGGGCATCGAGAACCACGCCGGGGCGCTGCGATCGAAACGCTGGGCGTACTGGATCGCCGTGCGTTCGAACTGCGCCTGCTGGCCGGTCGCACGGTACAGGTCCAGCAGCGCCGCGGCCCAGCGCTGGGCCTGCTCGCGTGTCGCCTGGGCGTTTTCGAGCGCGCTGACCAGCGCCGACTCGGCGCCCTGGTCGTCGCCGTTGGCGAAACGGATGGCGGCCTCTTCCATGTCGGCGTCGGTCGTGCCGTCGACCATCTCGATGGTCGGCGCGCGCGATGCGGAAAAGCCGTGACCGTCGCCGACCCGGGGGCCCGCGGCCGCCGACCGGGATGCGGCAGCGTCGGGAGCCGGTGTGCGCGTGGGGTTCGGTCCGAAGCCCGAGTTGTCCTGGGTCGGCGGGAAGTCGGAGATCTCGGTGCCGGACAAGGCGTCGTCATGACGCATCGGACTCAGGCGGGTCGGCGCATAGGCCTCGTCATCGACCACGTCGGCGGTGTCGGGCTTGCCCGCGGGCTTGCGCTCGGCTGCGGCTGCGGCCGCGGCGGCGGACTTGTGGCTGCCATCGTTCTTGCCCTGCCACCACTGGTTGGACATCTGGGCTTCGATCTCGTCGATCTTCTTGATCGTCATCGCCCGTTCGTCCGGGTTCGACGGCAGGCTGCTCTGGAAATACGACGGCCTGCCGGCCAGGTCGGGGCTGGCGGCCGGGTCGCGGCTGCGCAGCTTGCGCAGCTGGTCGAACTCCCGTTTACGGACGAAGTCGTTCTGCCGCTTGCGCTCGATCATCTCCTTGAGCGCCTGCTTGCTGTAGCCGGCATCCGGCTCCGGATCCTGCTTGTCCAGGTCCGTCCAGTTGGTGGTCGGGTTGCGAACGAACTTCGCGACCTTGGACAGCAGGCTGGG
>JBFIDI010000631.1:0-3113 GCA_041581405.1 Burkholderiaceae bacterium | reverse complement strand
GTATGAACGAGGTCATGACCAAGCCGATCACGATTCCCGAACTGCGGCGCGTGATCGAACGCTGGTCGGACCCGATGGCCGACGCACCGGTGCCGGAACGCCCGCAGTCCGATGTGCCGGACGATCGGGTACTCGACCGGGCGCAACTGGCGCGCATGGTCGGTTCCGGTGCGGATGCCGGACAGGTCGAACGCGAGCTGATCGCGTCCTTCCGCCAGGACCAGCGCGACTCGATGGCCCATCTCGCCGAGTCGCTGGCACGCAACGATCGGGATTCGCTGGTGCGTTTTGCCCATCGAGGCAAGGGCGCCTGCCTGTTCATCGGGGCCCGGGCGCTGGGCCTGGCGTACGGCGCGCTCGAGGCCGGTGCGCGTGACGGCGCCACGGCACAGGCTGCGCTCGAGGTATGGCTGGCACAGGTACGGTCCGAACTCGAGCGGCTCGAGCAGGAACTGGCGGGATCGGCGATGTCCGAACGGCCTTGAGCCCGATCGCATCCGGCGCGCAGGAACCGCGCCGTGGTGTATCCGGTCGTGGCCCCGCGGGGTGAACCAACCGCCCGCGCCATCGCCGTCGCATCCGTCGAGAGGCTGGCTTGGCGCCCGGACCCGGAGGGCCGCCGCCGGCCGGTGTGCCCGGTATCACGGATTCCGTGACACGCCTTCGGGCGCCGCCGCGACACCATTGCCACGGAGCGCGTGATGCGCTCGCACCGCCCCCTGCGTAAGCTCGAATCAAGGCCATTTTTTCGAGACAGGGAGCAAAAACATGAGAGTACTGATCGTCGACGACGCGCCCATCGTGCGGGGCCGCATGGCACGGCTGGTGGGAAACCTTCCGGGCGTGGGAGAGGTGCTGCAGTCGGAGGACTACGGCAACACGCTGAACCTGATCGAGCGCGAGCGGCCGGACGTGGTGCTGCTCGACCTGTTCATGCCCGGCGGCAGCGGCCTGAACCTGTTGCACCGCATCGGCCAGGTCGATCGCCCGCCCAAGGTGATCGTGATGTCCGCCTGGACCGAACCGGGCATGCGCGAGCGTTGCATCGACGCCGGCGCACGCTGCTTCTTCGAGAAAGGCGCCCAGGTGCTCGAGACCCTCGACGCCGTGCGCCACATGGCGATGGAATACGCGGACGACACCATCCCCGGCGGTCTGATGCCCGAGCCGGCCACCACGGATGCCCCGGCGCAGTCGTTTGCACTGCCGGTGGCGGACGCGGCCAATGCCGCGCTGACCGTGCTGGTGGTCGAGGACCAGGACTTCCCGCGCAAGGTGCTGGTGCGCCAGCTGCGTGCGCTCGGCGCCGTCAACGTGCTCGAAGCCAGCGACGGCGAGCAGGCGCTGGACCTGCTGCGCCGGCCGGAGAACACCGTCGGGCTGATCCTGTGCGACCTCGACATGCCGCGCATGGATGGCCTGGAGTTCATGCGGCACCTGGGCAGCATCCGCAGTGCCGCATCGCTGGTGATCACCGGCGCCGTGGACGTGGCCCTGCTCAATTCGGTGCAGATGATGTGCCGGGCCTACGGCATCCGACCGCTGGGCGTGCTCGAGAAACCCGTCAACTCCGAATGCCTGCGCTCGATGATGGCGCGTGCGCGCAAGTGCCTGCCCGGGCCGATCGTGATGGATGCGGGAGGTGGGCCGGAGTTTTCGCTCGCCGACATTCTCGACGGCCTGCAGCAGGACCAGTTCGAACCGTTCTTCCAGCCCAAGGTGGAACTGGCGGGCGGGCGCGTGGTCGGGGCCGAGGCACTGGCGCGCTGGCGGCATCCGCAACACGGCCTGATCTCGCCGCGGGCCTTCGTCGAGCCGCTCGAACGATCGGGCCAGATCGACACCTTGACCTTCATGATGCTGGAGAAGGCGGCGCAGGCCTGCCATCGCTGGAACCGCAGCGGCCATGACCTGTCGGTGTCGGTCAACCTGTCGCTGGTGTCGCTGGCCGACACCCGGCTGGCGGCGCGGGTGGCCTCCGTCGTGCGTGCGGTCGGGCTGTCGCCGCGACGCCTGACGCTGGAGGTCACCGAGACGGCGGCGATGACCGATGTGGGGCCGGCGCTGGAGAATCTGGCGCGGTTGCGCATGCGAGGCTTCGGTCTGTCCATCGACGACTTCGGCACCGGTTTCGCGAGCATGCAGCAGATCGGGCGCATCGCGTTCAGCGAACTCAAGATCGACCGGGGTTTCGTGGCCGCCATGGGCGATACCCGCGAGGCCCGGGCCATTGTCGAGTCGAGCATCGACATCGCACGGCGCCTGGGCATTTCGGCGGTGGCCGAAGGCATCGAGACCCAGGCCGAGTGGGATGCCTTGCGCGCCGCCGGCTGCGCGCAGGCGCAGGGCTTTTTCGTGTCCCGGCCGGTGCCGGAGACCGACTTCGTGTCCCTGTGCGTGCAACGCGCCGCCTGAAGCCGTGGCAACCCCCGTGTGTGCCGGGCAACTGGTAATTACCCTCTGCCGGATTCGACGCGGTGAATCTAGAATGAACTTGTTGGTCCAGATGCGACCACACAGTATGCGGGCACGCTTTGCTGCGTGTTCGCCGGCCGGTATGCGGCCGGCTCTCCGCCCCGTTCCACCATGTTTGTTCAACGCCTGAGAAAACTCCTCACCAGCGTGCCGTCGATCACGGTCGTGGGCCTGCTGTCGGCCTATCTCCTGGTCGGTTTCCTGCTGCTGCCGGCGGTGCTCAAGTGGCAACTCGAGTCCCAGCTGGCCGATCGCGGCCACGTGATGCGGGTCGGCGACGTGCGTTTCGATCCGCTGCGGTTGCGGCTCGAAGTCGACCAGCTCGCGCTGGCCGACGCGCAGGGCGAAGCGATGTTCGGCTTCGACCATCTGATGGTCGACCTCGAGTGGCGCGGCATCGTCGACGGTGCGTGGACGATCGCAGACAGCATCCTGCTGGCGCCCAGCGTGCGTTTCGACCGGGCCCGCGACGGCAGCCACAATTTCAGCGCCTTGCTGGCGCAGTTCCAGTCCGACACGCCGGAACAACCCGACGACGAGCCGGGCGCCACGATGCCGGCACTGCGGGTGGCCCGTGTGGTGCTGGCGAACGGAAACCTCGAATGGCTGGACCGGATGCTGGAGCAGCCCCGGGTGAG
>JBFIDI010000630.1:0-3141 GCA_041581405.1 Burkholderiaceae bacterium | reverse complement strand
TGTGCGGCGGCCCGCGCTCGCAGAACGACTACCTGGAGATCGCGACCCAGTTCCATACCGTGCTGCTCAGCGACGTGCCGCAGATGCCCCAGCGCATGGCCTCGGAAGCGCGGCGCTTCACCTGGCTGGTGGACGTGTTGTACGACCGGCGCGTCAAGCTGATCCTGTCCGCGCAGGTGGAGCCTCAGCTGCTCTACATCGAGGGCCCGCTCGCACACGAATTCGTGCGCACGGTATCGCGCCTGCGCGAGATGCAGACGCAGGCGTTCATGGCACAGGAGCGCCGGATGGTCGATACTGCACTGACATGAAACTTCCTGCGATCTACCTGACCCTGTCCCTGGTGGTGTTGGCGCCGCAGGCGGCCGCCCAGAGCGACGAGGAGCGCGTGCTCGAGCTGCGCGAGGCCCAGCAACGCGAGTGGATCGAGCAGACGCGGGCCAGGTACCAGGCCGAGTTCCGGAAACAGGAGATCGCCTGCTACCAGCGTTTCGCCGTCAACGACTGCCTGCTGGAGAGTCGGCGCACCGAACGCGAGTTGATGGCCGACCTGCGACGCCAGGAGATCCTGATCAACGACGCCCAGCGCAAGCGCCGGGCCGCGCGCCAGCTGCTGCGCAGCGACGAAAAGCTGCACGGCCAGGGCCAGCCCTGAAACCGCACAGGCGCCGGACTCAGCTGTCGAGCGGCTCGAGCTTGACCACCACCAGGGACAGGTTGTCGCCGCTGCCTTGTGCGCGCTCGCGCGCCTTGTCGATCAGGAACTCGGCGGCTTCTCGGGCCGACAGCCGGTTCAGCACGTCGGCCATTTCGTCGTCCTTGAAGTAGTGCCAGACACCGTCGCTGCAGGCGACCAGGCAGTCGCCGGTGCGCAGGCGCGGAATGAAGTGCACATCGACCGGCGGCTCGGTTTCCGTGCCCAGGCATCCCATCAGGATGTTGGACTGCGGATGCACGTTGGCCTGTTCCTCGGTGATTTCGCCACGCTTGACCAGCATCTGCACATAGGAGTGGTCGGTGGTGCGACGGATCAGCTTGCCGCCATGGAAATGGTAGATGCGCGAGTCGCCGGAGTGCGCCCAGTGGCAGTCGCCGCCCGCATTGATGACGAATGCCGCCACCGTGCTGTGCGGCTCCTCTTCGGCCGAGATCGCCGTGAGCTTGATCACCACATGGGCTTCCCGCGCGACCTGCATCAGCATGGCCGCCGCGTCGTCGGTCGCGGGAGCATACCGCTCGAACAGCTGGCGTGCGGTCATGATGACCTGGTCCGAGGCCTTGCGGCCGCCGCTGCGGCCACCCATGCCGTCGGCGACGATGCCCAGCACGCAGCCATTGGCCCGCGCATGCGTGAGCAGGTCGACGCGGTCCTGCTGGTAGTCCCTGTCACCCTTGTGGATGCCAGTGGCTGCGGTCAGTCGGTAACCATTGGTCATTTTGCGCCGTTCAACAGCATCGATGGACAAAAAAGCGGGACAATCACGGCAGCCATTCGGCACGCCGAGCCATCCCGGCAAACGGGTCGGGCCCCGCGGCTGATTCTAGACCCTCGCCGTGCAAGCCAACCTCCATTCTCCCGAGCGCCACCTGATCGAGCTGACGATGGAGCATGCCGACCTGGACGCGTTGATCGACAACGCCTCGCAGAACCTGCCGGCCGACGAACTGGTGTTGCGCCGGCTCAAGAAGCGCCGGCTCGCGCTGCGTGACCAGATGCAGCGCATCCGCGACCGCCTGCTGCCGGACGGCCCGGCCTGACGCATGGCCTTGATCGACCAGGTGGAACAGGCATTCGCGCCCGACGGCGTGTTGTCGCGCACGGTTCGCGAGTTCCATCCGCGCGAGGGCCAGATCGCGATGGCGCGTGCCATCGCGGAGACGATCAACGCCGGCGGCCCCCTGGTGGTCGAGGCCGGCACGGGTGTTGGCAAGACCTTTTCCTATCTGGTGCCGGCCTTGCTCAGCGGAACCCGGGTGTTGTTGTCCACCGCCACCAAGACCTTGCAGGACCAGCTGTTCGGGCGCGACCTGCCGCAACTGGTGCGTGCGCTCGGCCTGCCCATGCGCACCGCGCTGCTCAAGGGCCGCTCCAGCTACCTGTGCCTGCACCGGCTGGAGCTGGCGCGCCAGGATCCGGCCTTGTCCGATCGCACGCTGAGCCGTACGCTGGGCAAGATCGAGCAATGGGCCCAGGTCACGCGCAGCGGCGATCTGGCCGAACTGCCCGGCCTGGATGAACGTTCGCCGGTGCTGCCGCATGTGACGTCGTCGCGCGACAACTGCCTGGGAGCCCAGTGCCCGCAGTTTCGTGCCTGCCATGTCAACCTGGCGCGGCGCGAGGCGCTGGCGGCCGACGTGGTCGTCATCAACCACCATCTTTTTTTCGCCGACCTGGCCGTACGCGAGTCGGGCATGGCCGAACTGCTGCCGACGGTCCAGACCGTGGTGTTCGACGAGGCGCACCAGCTTAACGAGACCGGCCTGCAGTTCCTGGGGCGCCAGCTCTCGACCGGGCAGGTGATCGACCTCGCACGCGACCTGCTGGCGGTGTGCCTGGCGCAGGCGCGTGGACTGGGCGAATGGCAGGCACTGGCGGCCCGGCTGGACCGTGCCGCGCGGGACCTGCGCATGCTGGTGGGACGCATGCCGGCCAACAGCCGGCTGCGTTGGGCGGATACGGCGCCGGACCAGGTATCGGGCCAGGCCTGGCAGGAGGCGCTGGAAGGGCTGCAGGCCGCTTGCGCGGCGGTGCGCACGGCACTCGAGCCGGTGCTGGAGACCGGCCCCGATTTTGTCCGCCTGCTCGAGCGACTGGACCGGGTCGCAGGCCATGCCGAGGCTTTTCTGCTGCCACGCGACCCGGCCAGCGTACGCTGGCTGGATGTGGGAGCCCAGCTGCGCCTGGTCGAATCGCCGCTGGACATCGCGCAGGCGGTGCAGACACGGCTGCTCGGAGGCGACGCGGCCGAAACCGGCCGGCGTGCCTGGATCTTCACGTCCGCCACCCTGGGCGACGAACCCAGCCTGCGCTGGTTCACCGAGCCCTGCGGGCTGGGCGAGGCCCGGACCTTGCGGGTCGAGAGTCCGTTCGACTACCAGCACCAGGCCGCGGTGTACGTGCCACGTCAGATGGTCAAGCCC
>JBFIDI010000629.1:0-3158 GCA_041581405.1 Burkholderiaceae bacterium | reverse complement strand
TGCGCTGATTCGCGAGACGCTGTACGACGAGTTGCTGGCGCTGCGCCGTGCCCGGCTGCACCTGCGCATAGGCGAACTGCTGGAGCAGCAGCTGGGCTTGGACGAAGACATGGTGCTGCCCCAGCTGGCCTACCACTTCGGCGCCGCCGGCACCGCCGCCGCCGCGGCCAAGGCGCTCGACTATGCGACCCGCTCGGCCCGACAGGCCACCCAGGTGCTGGCCTTCGAGGAGGCCGGCAACCAGTACCGGCTGGCATTGCAGGTGCAGCAGAAACACCTGGCCGCGGATGCCGCGCAGCGCTGCCGCCTGCTGCTGCAACTCGGCGAGGTGGAGTTGTCGGCGGGTTCGGGCCTGGCGGCGCGCGACGTGTTTGCGCAGGCCTGTGCTCTGGCGCGCAGTGGCGGCCACACCGAATCGTTTGCGCGTGCCGCCGCCGGTTTCGAGCGCAGCACCATGCTCGCCGCCCAGTCCGGCGAACCGGCGGTGGCGCTGTTGTCGGAGGCCCTGGCGCTGCACCGGCACGACGACGCGTTGCGGGTCGAGCTGCTGGCACGGCTGTGCCGCGCCTGCGTGTACAGCGACCGTTCGCAGGAGGCCCTCGCCAGCCACGCGCAAGCCGTCGCACTGGCGCGCACGCTGGGCGACGCCCAGGGACTGTTCATCGCGCTCGCATCCATCGTGTCGGCCAACTACTGGCCAGCGATGCTGGCCCAACGCCTGGCGGCGGCGCGCGAGGCCTGGAGCATCGTCGAAGCGGGCCGGCACGCGGTGCCCGTGGTCGACCTGATTCCGTATTACCTGGCCGACCTGGAACATGCCGGCGACATCGCCACCCTGCGCCAGGTACTGACCCAGGGACTGCGGCTGGCCGAGCAATCCCGCTCACCCTACCTGCTGACCTTGTGCCGGCATACCGAGGCCCTGCTGGCGATCAACGAGGGGCGGTTTGCCCAGGCCGAGGCCTGGACCACGCAGGCCTTGCACAGCGGCCGTCGCATTGCGCAGGACCAGGCGCTGAGCGCCTACGGCATGCAGATGTTCTGCCTGCGCCGCGAACAGGGCCGGCTGGGCGAGGCCTTGCCGATGTTGCAGCATTTCGTGCGCTCCACCCCCGAGGCGCAGCAGTGGCAACCCGGCCTGGCGCTGCTGTACGCCGAACTCGACATGCGCGCCGAATGCCGCGCGCAGTTCGACAGCCTGCCCTGGCACGCGGCCACCCGGCCGGCGCGCGACGCCGGCACGCTGACCATCATGTTCTTCGCCGCCGAGACCTGCGTCTACCTGAACGATGCCGAACGCGCGGCACTGCTGTACCCGCTGCTGGAGGAAAACGCCGGCAGCAACCTGATGTCGGACTTCGGCGGCCCCTGCCTGGGATCGGCCGACCGGCTGCTCGGCAACCTGGCCGCGGTGCAGCAGCAGTGGGACCGGGCCCAGGCCCACTTCGAGGCGGCCCTGGCGATGGACCGGCACACCGGTGCGCGGGTCTGGCTGGCGCACAGCCGGCACGACTACGCCCGCATGCTGCACCGGCGCGGGCACGAGGGCGACGCCGCCCGCGCGCGGGAACTGCTGGCGCCGGCGCTGGCCGACAGCACCGCGCTGGGCATGCAGGCCTTGACGCCCCGCATCACGGCCCTGGCCCTGGAGATCGAAGCGCCACGATCGGTGAATCCGTGCGGCCTGACCGAACGCGAGGTCGAGGTGCTCAGGCTGATCGCCATGGGGCGCAACAACCGCGAGATCGGCCAGGTGTTGTCGATCAGCCCGAACACGGTGGCCAACCACGTGCGCAACATCCTGGAGAAGACCTACACCGCCAACCGGACCGAGGCGGCGGCGTTCGCCAGTCGCGAGGGCCTGCTCGGCGGTTGACGGCCCTCGCGCCGGCGCTCACGCGGCGCCCTCAGGGCACGATGTTCTGGTTCACGCGGAACAGGTTGGCCGGATCGTACCTGCGCTTGACCTCCACCAGCCGCGCGTGGTTGTCGCGGTAGGACGCTCGGACCCGCTGGTCGCCCTCGTCCATCATCATGTTGACGTAGGCGCCGCCGGCCGAATACGGATGCACCGCCTCCCAGTACGCCTTGGTCCAGTCCGAGATGCGCTCGCGATCCGCTGCGTCGGGGCTGACCCCGACGATGACCTCGGCCCATCGCGCGTCGCGGTAGGAAAACGCGGTGTCGGCATGGCCGACGCGATGGGCCGCGCCGTCGATCGGGTACAGGTGCATCGTCGACTTCGGCGTCGGCAGCGTGGCCGCGAAACGCTGGTGTTCGGCGATCGCCGCATCGCTCAACTCGTTGACGAAGTCGGCGCGCCAATACCATTGCTCGCCGGGCGGGTACAGGCCGTCGAACGCGCTCTGCAATGCGGTGAACGGCATCTGCTGCACGCCGTGCATCAGCGGCGAGGCGAACTCGCGCACCGGTGCGAACACCGCATCGGCCTGCGCCGGGTCGCCGGTGTAACACCACATCACCGCGCACACCGGCTTGCCGTGCAGTTCCTCGGGGAACGGCGGGCCGGGCGGCACCGTCATGGTGGCGAAGAAACCGTTCAGGTCCTCGGGGGCCGCAGCGATGAAGTCGCGGTACCAGCGCATCACCTCGGCCATCTGTTCGGGCTTCCAGAACGTCGGGCCGGCGAACACCGTGTCCACCGGATGCAGCCGGAACAGGAACGAGGTGACGACACCGAAGTTGCCGCCGCCGCCACGAAGCGCCCAGAACAGGTCGGGGTTCTCGGTGGCACTGGCGGTGACCATGCGCCCGTCGGCCAGCACCACGTCGGCCTCCAGCAGGTTGTCGATCGACAGGCCGCACTTGCGGGTCAGATGGCCCAGGCCGCCGCCCAGCGTCAGGCCGCCGACACCGGTGCTGGCGATGATGCCGCTGGGCGTGGCCATGCCGAAGGCATGCGTGGCGTGGTCGACGTCGCGCCACAGGCAGCCTCCCTCGACACGCACGGTGCGTTGCTGCACGTCGACGCGGATGCCGTGCAGGCTCGACAGATCGATCACGAGGCCGTCGTCACACACACCCAGGCCGCCCCCGTTGTGGCCGCCGCCGCGCACCGCGAGCAGCAGCTGCTGCTCGCGGGCGAAATCGACGCTGCGCATCACGTCGGCGACGTCGCGGCAATAGACGATCAGGCC
>JBFIDI010000628.1:0-3163 GCA_041581405.1 Burkholderiaceae bacterium | reverse complement strand
GCCGCGTGCTCGCCGGTTGCTGAAAGGTCTCCGGCGACGATCGGCCGGCGGCCACGGCCACCGCCAGCAACAGCGATCGCTGCCGCAAGGCGGCGCCGTCGATCGCGACCGTGCGGGCATCCACGACGCGCGAGCGCTTGCGGCGCCCGGTGCCGATCAGCAGGTGGCGGACATCGCGCCACCGTGCCAGGCCATCGCGCACCGCACCGGACAAGACCCCGGACTCGCTGATGACGATCGGCTCCGCCGCGTCCGCAACCGCGTCGATCGCGGGCTGCAACCCGGCGACGTCCGCCAGCACCTGTACACTGGCTCCGGCAAACACCAGGTAGGCGCGCAAGTCCTGTGCCACGAACCGGGGACTCTGCAGCACGACACAGGACAGACCGGACAGGTCGGGCAGCGATGGCCGCGGCTGCCCGGGTGCGACGTGCACCGGGAGCGTCACCGTGAATTCGGACCCCGCTCCCGGCGTACTGCGCACCGTGATGCTGCCGCCCATCTTGTCCACCAGGCGCTTGCAGATGACCAGGCCCAGTCCGGTGCCGCCGAACCGGCGCGTCGTGCTGACTTCGGCCTGCCTGAACGGCTGGAAGAGCCCGGCCACCGTATCGGCCGACATGCCGATGCCGTTGTCCGATACCGAGATGGACAAGGCCGCATCCTGCGTCTGCGTCACGCGCAAGGCCACCTGGCCGGGCCTGGCCGGGTCGTCGGCCGAAAACTTGATGGCATTGCCCACCAGGTTGTACAGGATCTGGCGCAGTCGCACATCGTCGGTCAGGATGGCGTGCGGAAGCGTAGGCGCGATGAACAGCGAAAGCTCCACGCCCTTGCTCGCGGCCAATGGCAACACGGTGTCGCATACCCCTTCGACCAGGCCGAACAGCGCGACGGGCGCGTGGTCCAGCTCCAGCAGTTCGGCTTCGATCTTGGAGAAGTCCAGGATGTCGTTGATGATGCCCAGCAAGGCATGGCCGGACTCCCTGGCCGTGGCGACAAGCTCCCGCTGGTAGTCGGTCAATTCGCTTTCGCCCAGCACGTCGATCATGCCGATCACGCCGTTCATCGGCGTGCGGATCTCGTGACTCATGGTGGCCAGGAAGGCGCTCTTGACGTGCGAGGCCTGTTCCGCCACCTGCTTGGCCTGCGCCAGTTCGGCATTGACGGCCTCCAGCGTGGCCGTACGCTCCCGCACACGCTCCGACAGGTGGAACCGTTCGTTCTCCAGCGCCTGGTTCGCGGCCCGCAGCTCCCGGGCCATCAGCCGCAATGCGTCGAGGTTGTGTTTCTGCTCGGTGATGTCACGGGAGATCGTCGACAGAAACTCGATGTCGCCCGCCGCATCCTTGTGGGCGATGATGACCTGCGACACCGGCACCTCCCGGCCATCGGCGTGCACGAACGCGGCCTCGCCGCTCCAGGAGCCATGGGCGATGGCATGGGGCAGTGCCTCGTCGCGCATCATCGTCGCCATGTGCGGCGGATACGGCGCCAGGCTGGCCAGCGGCTCGTCCAGCCCGACACCGAGCATGCGGCGCCCCGCGGGATTGCAGTACAGCGGCGTACCGTCGGTCCCGGTCGTGGCCACCATGTCCGGTGTGGCGTCGATGATCGCGACCAGCCGCGCCTGGTTGCCTTCGACGCGCCTGCGTTCCTCGATCTCCTGTTCGAGCTTGGCGGTTCGCTCCCGCACCAGATGTTCGAGCCGTCCGTGCAAACGCACCCGCTCCAGCGCCACGGCAACCTGGTTGCCCACGCTGTGCAGGACCTCGAGCTCCTGCGGCGCGAACATGCCACGATCCGGCCCCACCAGGTTCATCAAGCCAAGCGCGCGTTCCTCGCCCAGCCACAACGGAATGCTGGCGTGGTAACGCAAGCCGTCGGTATTGCCCGTGGCCCGTGCCAGCCGGGCACATTCGATGATGCCCGGAACCTGCGCATGGCCTACGTCGAGCAGCCGCCGCTGGCATTCGCAGGAACCGTCGAAGGCATCGGGCCCGCACAAGGCCGACGGCAGCTTGCGTGCCCCGGCGAGTCGGAACGACGCATCGCCTTCGAGCATCTGGATCCAGCCGGCCCGCACCCCGGGCAGTTCCAGCGCGCGATCCAGTGCCATCTCGAGCACGTCCGATTCACACGTCGCCCGGTTGAGCGCGCCCGTCATCCGGTACAAGGTCTGGAGCACGCTGTTGGAGCGGCCGAGCTCGCGTTCGCGCTGCTGCAGTCGCACACCGACATCGGCAGCACAGGCCAGGCTCGTATACGCCAGACGGCGCAGGCGCGAGGGCCCGTCGGCCGGGTGTGCCAGCAGCTGTCGCACCCGTGTCATCAGTTGCTGCAGATCGACGGGTTCCAGCAGCACACCGTCTACGCCACTGGCTGCCACGCGCTGCGGGTCCCGCAGGCTCGACGGGCTTGCCAGCAGCAGCACCGGTGTCGCCCGCCGTGCGGGGCCGGATCGAACCGCCGCGCACACGGCTTCTGTGTCGCCGTGGGCCAACTCGAGGTCACAGATGACGAGCGCCGAGGCGCAACGTGCAACCCGGGACAACATCCGGGCATCGTCGCCGATCCGGGTCAGGCGCAGGCCATGGGCCAGGAAAACGTCAGGCCAGTCGGCGCGCGACGGACCAAGGCCGTCGGCTTCGATCAGAAGAATGTCTACGCCCGCATCATTGCCAGAGTGCGCCGTCATGATCAGCTTGTTGAAACTGCGGTCAGTCTAGCCGAGAAACAGGCCCCGTCGCGACGCCACGCCCGCCAGACCCGCATGCGCGACCCTGCGGTCGCCCAGGGGTTATCAGCCCAGCGTCATCAGGCTCGCATTGCCACCGGCAGCGGCCGTGTTGATACTCAGCGACCGTTCGATCACCAGCCGCTCGAGCGGAATACGCGCATCGCCCGCAGCCAGCCCCGTCAGTCCGACGATGGGCCCTGGCCGCGCTGCCAGCGATGCGACCGCGGCCTGGCGTGAAGCGGCATCGCCATGGTGCAACGCGGCGTCGAACGTGGTGTGGGCATTGGTCCAGTCACCGCTGAGCGTGATGCGCTCGCGCACGTCGGCGGGCAGGCGCTCGCGCAAGGCCGCCGCGTCGGCCGGCCAGACCGCGCGGCTGCCGGCGGCCAGCACGGCGGCCAACTGCAGCAGGCGGTCGGCGTC
>JBFIDI010000627.1:0-3187 GCA_041581405.1 Burkholderiaceae bacterium | reverse complement strand
GGTCGAGAACCGGGCCTTGTACCGGGCCCGGTTCGCGCGTATCACGCCCATGCTGTCCGAGGTGCTCGACGTCACGCTGCCGGACGCCGCGTTCTACCTGTGGGCGGGGGTCGACGGCAGCGACACCGCGTTCGCGCGCGAACTGCTCGCTCTCTACAATGTCACCGTCCTGCCCGGTAGCTTCCTGGCCCGGGAGGTCGACGGCGTGAACCCGGGTGCCGGACGCATCCGCATGGCGCTGGTCGCCGAGACGGCGGAATGCGAAGAGGCCGCCCGGCGCATCGTGCAGTACGTGCGCGGCACGCGCTGAGCGTGCCGCCCGACTCCTTACCACAACCTGATCCTGATCCATGACTGACCAATTGCAGAAAACCATCGAAACCGCGTGGGACAACCGCGCCGAATACACCGCCAAGTCCGCGCCCCAGGAGGTCGTCGACGCGGTCGAACATGTCATCGCCGGACTCGATGGCGGCAGCCTGCGCGTGGCCACGCGCGAGGCCGTGGGCCAGTGGACCACCCACCAGTGGATCAAGAAGGCCGTGTTGCTGAGCTTTCGCCTGCGCGACAACGCGGTCATGCGCTCCGGCGACCTGGGTTTCTTCGACAAGGTGCCGACCAAGTTCGCCGACATGGACGAGGCCAGCCTGCGCGCCAGCGGCGTGCGTGTCGTGCCCCCGGCGGTCGCGCGCCGCGGCAGTTTCTGCGCCAAGGGCGTGGTGCTGATGCCGTCCTACGTCAACATCGGCGCCTACGTCGACGAAGGCACGATGGTCGACACCTGGGCGACCGTGGGTTCGTGTGCCCAGATCGGCAAGAACGTGCACCTGAGCGGCGGCGTCGGCATCGGCGGCGTGTTGGAGCCGATGCAGGCCGGCCCGACCATCATCGAGGACAACTGCTTCATCGGCGCACGCTCCGAAGTGGTCGAAGGCGTCATCATCGAGGAGAACTCGGTGATCTCGATGGGTGTGTATATCGGCCAGAGCACCAAGATCTACGACCGCGCCACCGGCACCGTCAGTTACGGGCGCGTCCCGGCCGGCTCGGTCGTGGTGTCGGGCAACCTGCCCAGCGCCGACGGCAAGTACAGCCTGTATTGCGCCGTCATCGTCAAGAAGGTCGACGCCCAGACCCGCGCCAAGACCAGCCTGAACGACTTGCTGCGCGACTGATACCGGTTCGCATCGATTGTTGATTGATCACGAGGGGACGAGCATGGCAACCAACGGCACCCAGGGAACGATGGAGCGCATCCTGCGCCTGATGAGCGACAAGAAGGCCTCGGACGTGTACCTCTCGGCCCATGCGCCGGCCCTGATCAAGATCAACGGCCTGTGCATCCCGATCAACAACCAGATATTGCCGCCGGAAGCACCCCGCAACCTGCTGGCCGAGGTGCTGCCGGCGGACCGGATCGCCGAACTCGAGGCCAAGGGCGAACTCAACATGGGGTTCCCCCTGCCCGGCGTCGGCCGGTTCCGGGTCAGCGCGATGCGCCAGCGCGGCTCCATCGCAGCCGTCGTGCGGTTCATCACGCTCGAGGTGCCGCCGCTGTCGAGCCTGGCCCTGCCCGACATCCTGAGCGAGCTGATCATGGCCAAGCGTGGCCTGCTGCTGATGGTGGGTGCCACCGGTGCCGGCAAGAGCACGACGCTGGCGTCGATGATCGACTACCGCAACGAAAACCTGGCCGGCCACATCCTGACCATCGAGGACCCGGTCGAGTTCCTGTTCAAGAACAAGCGCTCGATCATCAACCAGCGTGAGATCGGCACCGACACCGAGTCACTGGAAGTTGCGCTGAAGAATGCGCTGCGCCAGGCGCCGGATGTGATCCTGGTCGGCGAAATCCGCGACCGCGAGACCATGTCGGCTGCCCTCGCCTATGCGCAGTCCGGTCACCTGTGCCTGGCGACCATGCACGCCAACAACAGCTACCAGGCCTTGAACCGCATCCTGAGCTTCTACCCGGTGGAAGTCCGCGAAACCATGCTCGGCGACCTGGGCGCGGCGCTGCGGGCGGTCGTCTCGCAACGCCTGCTGCGCACCGTTTCCGGCACCCGCACGCCGTCGGTCGAGGTGCTGCTCAACACCAAACTCATCGCCGAACTGATCGAGAAAGGCGATTTTTCCAGCATCAAGGAAGCGATGGAGAAGTCGATGGCGGAAGGCTCGCAGAGTTTCGAGGCCGACATCGCCCGCCTGATCATGGAAGGTACGGTCGACCGCAAGGAAGGCCTGGCCAACTCCGACTCGCCGACCAACCTGATGTGGCGTATGGAGAACGATTTCGCCACTGCGCGCATCGCCAAGCCGGAGGAAGATCCGGACGACGAGCCCTCATTCACCGAGATCACGCTGGACGTCAAGCATTGATGTCGGACACACTGCGCCTGACCGAGCAACTGATCGCACAGGCATCGGTGACGCCGAACGATGCCGACTGCCAGCAGATCGTCGCGCAGCGCCTGGCCGCCATCGGATTCACCTGCGAACACATGGCCTTCGGGCCGGACACCTGGCGCGTCGCCAATCTGTGGGCCAAGCGCACGCCGCCCGGTGCATCGACGCACCACGCGCCCCCCCTGCTGGTTTTTGCCGGTCACACCGACGTCGTGCCGACCGGGCCGCTGGACCAATGGCACAGCGATCCTTTCGTGCCGACCCATCGGGACGGCCGGCTGTATGGCCGTGGCGCCAGCGACATGAAGGGCTCTGTGGCCGCATTCGTCGTAGCCACCGAGGAGTTTCTGGCGCAGCGGCCCGACTCCCGGCTGGCACTGGGTTTCCTGCTGACCAGCGACGAGGAAGGCCCGGCGCGTGACGGCACGGTCCAGGTCTGCGCGCAATTGCAGTCGCGTGGCGAGCGCATCGACTATTGCATCGTGGGCGAACCGACCTCGGTGCGATCCACCGGCGACATGATCAAGAACGGGCGCCGCGGGAGCCTGAGCGGCAAGCTGGCGGTACAGGGACTGCAAGGCCATGTGGCCTACCCGCACCTGGCGCGCAACGCGGTGCATCTGCTGGCGCCGGCGCTGGCCGAACTCGCCGACGTCGCCTGGGACGAAGGCAACGAATTTTTCCCGCCGACAACCTGGCAGGTCAGCAACCTGCATGCCGGCACCGGTGCCGGCAATGTGATCCCCGGCTCGGCGCTGGTCGACTTCAATTTCCGCTTCTC
>JBFIDI010000626.1:0-3192 GCA_041581405.1 Burkholderiaceae bacterium | reverse complement strand
GGGACCTGGCCAGCCTGGTGGCGGCCCTGCTGATCGAGCTGGCGCAATACGTGATCCTGTGGCTGCTGGCCGGCGGGATCGGATCGCCGGTGTTTATCCTGGTGATGGCGGTGTTCGGCGTGTTGCGCCTGGCCCTGTCCGGCCTGAGTGTGCTGGTGATCGTCTATGCCGTGTTGTCGTGGGTGCAGGCGCATTCGCCGATGATGGGCCTGCTGGCGCGGCTGGTGTCTCCATTGCTGCAGCCGATCCGCCGGGTCGTGCCCCTGGTCGGGGGCCTGGATCTGTCGCCGCTGATCCTGCTGGTGCTGCTGCAGGTGGGCGGCATCGTGCTCGAGTCCACACTCGCCAGCATCGCGTTCTGACCCCGGCAAGGGTCACGCGCGCCGCCCGGGCGCGCGCAGCCGTCAGACCACGGCGTCGGCGGGTTGGCGCTGCAGCATGGCCAGCGCGTTGGCCACCACCTTGCGCAGTTCGCGCCGGTCGACGACCATGTCGACCGCACCTTTTTCCTGCAGGAACTCGGAGCGCTGGAAACCTTCGGGCAGCGTCACGCGCAGCGTCGACTCGATGACGCGCGGACCGGCAAAACCGATCAAGGCCTTGGGTTCGGCGATGACGATGTCGCCCATGAACGCGAAGCTGGCGCTGACGCCACCGGTGGTCGGGTCGGTCAGGATGCTGATGAAGGGCAGGCCCTTCTTGGCCAGGCGTGTCAGCGCGGCATTGGTCTTGGCCATCTGCATCAGGCTGAGCAGGCCTTCCTGCATGCGCGCGCCTCCGGTGGCCGTGAAGCAGATGAAGGCCGTCTTCTGCTCGATCGCGGTCTGCACGCCGCGCACGAAGCGTTCGCCGACGACCGAACCCATGCTGCCGGCCATGAAGTCGAATTCGAAGCAGGCGGCCACGACACTGATGTTGTGCACGCTGCCGCCCATCACGACCAGCGCATCGGTCTCGCCGGTGTTGTCCATTGCCTCCTTCAGGCGCTCGGGATACTTGCGGCTGTCCTTGAACTTGAGCGCATCGACCGGAAGCACCTCCTGCCCGATCTCGAAGCGGCCTTCGTTGTCGAGGAACATGTTCAGACGTGCCCGTGCGCCGATGCGGTGATGGCGCCCGCAGGTGGGGCAGACGTTCTGGTTCTGCTCGAGATCGGTCTTGTAGAGCACGGTCTCGCAACTCGGGCACTTGATCCACAGGCCTTCGGGCACGCTGCGCCGGTCGGCCGGGTCGGTGTGCTGGATCTTGGCGGGTAGCAGTTTTTCTAGCCAACTCATGGGGTCACTCCTGAATCAATGCGCCGGATTATTGCGCGGACTGGGCATCGAGCGCGGTGCGGATGTCCTGCAGGAAAGCCTGGGCCGTCGGCACCACCTGCTCGCGCGGCTGGTCTTCGATCAGCTGGATGATGCGGCTGCCGATGACGACGGCGTCGGCCGATCGTGCCACGGCACAGGCCGATGCCGCGTCGCGGATGCCGAAACCCACGCCCAGCGGCAACTGCACATGCCGGCGGATGCGCGGCAGCATCGCCTCGACGGCCGCGGTGTCCAGCGTGCCGGCACCCGTGACTCCCTTGAGCGACACGTAGTAGACATAACCGCTGGCGACCTGGGCGACCTGGGCCATGCGCTGCTCGGTGCTGGTGGGCGCCAGCAGGAAGATCAGGTCCATGCCGTTGCGACGCAGTTCCTCGGCGAAGGCGACACATTCCTCCGGAGGGTAGTCGACGATCAACACGCCGTCCACCCCGGCAGCCGCGGCGTCGCGCACGAAGGCGCTGCCGGAGCCGCTCGCGCCGTGGCGCTGGTCGTAACGCTCGACCGGGTTGGCATAACCCATAAGGACCACCGGCGTGTGGTCGTCCTTCTGCCGGAACACCCGCACCATCTCGAGCACCTGGGCCAGGCCGATGCCGGCGGCCAGCGCCTTGTCGCCGGCCTTCTGGATCACCGCGCCATCTGCGCTCGGATCGGAGAACGGCACGCCGAGTTCGATCACGTCGGCGCCGGCTGCCACCATGCCGTGCATCAGTTCGGGCGTGATGTCCGGATACGGGAAGCCGGCGGTGACGTAGGGGATCAGCGCGGTGCGCTTGCGCGCCAGCAGGTCCGTCAGGACCGGGGTGATGCGGCTCATGCGCGTGCTCCCGATTGCGGCATGGCCACCGTCGCGCCCCCCTTGACCGCCTGGCCTTTGCAACTGGGCCGGCAATAGAAGTCGGCATTGCTCAGGTCGGCCACGGTGCCGATGTCCTTGTCGCCGCGGCCGGACAGGTTGACGAGGATGGACTGGTCGGGTCGCATGGTCCTGGCCAGCCGCATCGCGTAGGCGACGGCGTGGCTCGATTCCAGCGCCGGGATGATGCCTTCGGTGCGGCACAGGTAGTGAAATGCCTCCAGCGCCTCGGTATCGGTGACGCCGACGTATTCGGCCCGGCCGATGTCCTTGAGCCAGGCATGTTCCGGCCCGACGCCGGGATAGTCCAGCCCGGCGCTGATGCTGTGGGTCTCGGTGACCTGGCCGTTGTCGTCCTGCAGGATGTAGGTCCGGTTGCCGTGCAACACGCCGGGGCTGCCGCGTTGCAGCGAAGCCGAATGCTTGCCGCTGTCCAGGCCTTCGCCGGCCGCCTCGACGCCGATCAGCCGGGTGTTGGCATACGGGATGTAGGGATGGAAGATGCCCATCGCATTGCTGCCGCCACCCACGCAGGCCAGCACCACGTCAGGCTGCTTGCGGTGGCACGACTGGGCGGTCAGCATCGGCGGCATCTGTTCGATGCATTCCTTGCCGATCACGCTCTGGAAGTCGCGCACCATCATCGGATACGGATGCGGCCCTGCCACGGTGCCGATGATGTAGAAGGTGTTGTCGACGTTCGCAACCCAGTCGCGCATGGCTTCGTTGAGTGCGTCCTTGAGCGTACGGCTGCCACTTTCGACCGGAACCACCTTGGCGCCGAGCAGGTGCATGCGGTAGACGTTGGGACTTTGCCGCTTGACGTCTTCGCTGCCCATGTAGACCACGCACTCGAGGCCGTAGCGGGCACAGATGGTGGCCGTGGCCACGCCGTGTTGTCCCGCGCCGGTCTCGGCAATGATGCGCGGCTTGCCCATGCGCCGGGCCAGCATGGCCTGGCCGATGGTGTTGTTGACCTTGTGCGCCCCGGTGTGGTTGAGGTCCTCGCGCTTG
>JBFIDI010000625.1:0-3195 GCA_041581405.1 Burkholderiaceae bacterium | reverse complement strand
CCGGCGTCGATCAGGCGGCGAGGCCCGTGGGCATGGTGGTGCCGTTCGGTGGCAGCAACTGCGTGGTGCTCGAAACCAGCGGCATGAAGATGAAAGTCGCATCGAAACACCGCAGCATCGTGCTCGAGGAATTCGACGGCAAGGATATCGGACGCCAGCTCATAGACCTCAACAACCAGCTCCATCAGCCTGGGACAGATCCGCTGTTCAAGGAAGCGTATCTGCCGACGGCGCTCCATCTCTACAAGCCGCGCTACTTCAGGGTCCACGGCAAGGCCATCGTCGGCTCCCCGGGGGCGGTGATCAGGGCGGACCCGGTACCGGTTCCGGGGCGGCGCGCGCCGTCCATCGGGGCCACCCTTGAAGTTCTCTGCCTCGACAAGATGAACATCAAGGTCGCCATCCGCAACGTGCAGGCCCGCGATTCGCAGGGCAAGATCCGCTACCACGCCAGATTGCCATGCAACCCCAAGGCTGAAGTTGCCAAAATGAATGCCGTGTGGACACCCCAGGCGAACATCAACTTCGAGCTTGTCTCATCGAGCGATCTGCTGATCGACCACGACGACAACGCAACCCGCGAGCAACTGAGAATCGCGTACGGAATGAAGGACAAGAGCACTGCGAGCTTCAGTCCGGAGAGCGCGATCCGCTCAGACAAGACCCGCGAACTCTTCGCCGGGCACAGGGTTCAGGGCGCGCACATCACCTTCTTCCTTGTGCACAGCGTCATCGGTCCGTCAGGACCAGCAGCAGGGACGATGAACTCCCAACTGGGAATCAGCCTCATCTCCGGAACCCATTTCGCCACTACCTTTGCCCATGAAGCCGGTCATTATCTCGGCCGCCGCATGGTGAATGGTCAATGGGCCGGCCACGAACATCTCGACGGCAGGGACCTCCGAATGCTGATGAAGGAAGGTGGCTCGAGCTGGGCGGTGCCCTTTGGCATGGTGAAGCGGGCGCGAGCCTTCTCGGGCAAACCGGCCTGAGGCCTGCCGGCACGCCATGATGGCTCGAAAGGCCGGCCACGGGCCGCTGGCGGCTGCACCATGCCCGAACGAGGCAGTCACCCGCTCGGCGCACGTGGATTTTCCCCGGCGCTCGCCGTCAAGACGCTGGTCAATGAGCATTTTCGCCTGCAGCGAGGTTCTGAAGAGATCTGCATTGCCCGCGGGAAACGAGTCGGGATTTCGCGGTTTTGTAGGTCGAATCGCCGAATTTCGGCAGTCTTCCATTGCGGCCTTCATGAACTGAAAGCTTGGCAGACCAGAGGGGTCCATGTGCGGTCATTGAACACGCGCCGTGGTCGACGTCGGAGCCGAGTGGCTGCGCATCCTGTCGTACTCCTGCTTCGTCTACGGTTGGTGGATGGTCGCGGTGCAGGCCTTCAATGGCGCCGGCGACACGCGCTTGCGGTGCGTATCGTGCCCTGGCCGATCAAGGCGTCGATCTTTGCGGGGGTGCAGTTCATCGGCACCGCGGCGCCCGCGCCGAGGGCGCGCAGCTGGAGTTGCAGTTCGCCACCTGACGGCCGTCGAAATCCAGCACGGTCCCCTGGGCCGAAAGCGCGATGCTGCAGCACTGGACCATCTGGTCGCGCAACAGCCGCCGTCCGCGGCTGGCGCGCTGCTTGACGGCCGACAGCGAAAGGCCGAGCTCCGCAGCGATCTCGGCCAGCGATCGGCCTTCCAGTTCGGCAGCGATGACCGTCGCACGGTAGGTTTCGGGCAACGCCATCGCCGCCGGCCGCAGACATGCGGCGAGTTCGGCCATGGCCTCGTCGTCGTCGGCAGGCTCGGCGGCGATATCGTCGCTCAGTTCCTCGCTGGGCCGACTGCGGCGGTGGTGATCCATGGCCGTGTTGCGTGCCACCGCGTACAGCCAGCCGACCGGGTTGAGCACCGACTTTTCGGCGTCGCCAGCGGCAAGGGCCTTCAGCATCACATCGTGCAACAGGTCCTCGGCCACCTCGCGGTCACCGGTGAGCTTGCGCAAGAAGGCCAGCAGCCCGCTGCGCAGCTGCGGATACAGCGCGGCGATCGGTTGGTCGGCAGGGCTCATGGGCATCAAGCGGGTCACGGCATTATCGCGCGCGGCGGGCAGTGGGTTGGCAGCGGCGATGGCGAACACGGCAGGTCCTCCCGGGCGCGACGACGCCCGTTTGTCCATAGACGCTGTCGGCGTGCGAAGGTGACACGTCAGCTGTGTCGTCACCTTTGCCGCGCCGAGCCGTCTTTCCGGCATCACAACGCAAGGATGCCTGTCATGACCCCCTCCGCCAAATCCCAGCTTCCGGTCGCCATCATCGGCGCCGGCCCGATCGGCCTGGCCGCTGCTGCTCACCTGACCGCCTACGGCTTGCCGGTCGAGGTCTTCGATGCCGCCGACCGGGTAGGCGCCAACCTGCTCGGCTATCGTCACGTACGCCTGTTCTCGCCGTGGCGCTGGAACGTCGACGGTGCGGCGCGCGCACTGCTGACGGACAGCGGCCACCAGGTGGCCGACGACGACCGCTTGCCCACCGCTGGCGAGTTGGTCGACGAGTACCTCGAGCCGCTGGCGCGCACGCCGGCACTGGCGCCACATCTGCGCCTGGGCAGCCGCGTGTTGGCCGTCTCGCGCGCCGGTTTCGACAAGCTGCGCACAGCAGGGCGCGAGGGCGCGGACTTCGTGCTGCGGGTGCTGGACCGCGACGGTCTGCACGAACGCCGGGCCAGTGCCGTGGTCGACGCGACGGGCACCTGGGGCCAGCCCAATCCGCTCGGCATACACGGCCTGCCGGTGCCGGGCGAATCTTCGGCGCAAGCGCGCATCACCCATGGCATGCCCGACATCGCGGGCCGCGATCGCGCGCGCTACGCGGGCCGGCACGTGCTGGTCGTCGGCGCCGGACATTCGGCGGCCGGCAACCTGCTGGCGCTGGCCGAACTGGCCGCCGTGCAGCCGCGGACGCGGATCACCTGGGCGGTGCGCGGGCGCGATCTGCGGCGTTTGTTTGGCGGTGGTGCGCTCGACCAACTGCCCGCGCGCGGCGAGCTCGGCATGCGGCTGCGCGCGCTGGTCGACGCGGGGCGGCTGGATCTGCGCCTGGGCTTCGGCGTCGCGGCCGTGATGCCGGATGCCGCCGGGCTTCGCGTCGAGGCTTTCGACCCGACGCTTGCGCCTATCGAAGGCGTCGAGGAAATCATCGCT
>JBFIDI010000624.1:0-3195 GCA_041581405.1 Burkholderiaceae bacterium | reverse complement strand
GCCGGCCTGGTGGCCGGGGCCAGCACCGGTGAAGGCCTGGGCAACAAGTTCCTGGCCCATATCCGCGAGACCGATGCCACCGTCAACGTGGTGCGCTGCTTCGAGGACGACAACGTGATCCACGTCGCCGGCAAGGTCGACCCGATCGCCGACGTCGAGGTGATCCAGACCGAGTTGTGCCTGGCCGACCTGGCCACCGTCGACAAGAGCCTGGTGCGCTACACCAAGGCCGCCAAGTCGGGCAACGACAAGGAAGCCGCGCGCATCGTCGCCGTGCTCGAGAAATGCCAGGCGACGCTCAACGAGGCCAAACCGGTGCGCACCATCGACTTCAGCAAGGAAGAGCTGGCGGTGCTGGCGCCGTTCTGCCTGATCACCGCCAAGCCGGCGATGTTCGTGGCCAACGTGTCGGAAGACGGTTTCGAGAACAACCCGCTGCTCGAGCGGCTGCAGCAATACGCGGCCAGCCAGAAGGCGCCGGTGGTGGCGATCTGCGCCAAGCTCGAGGCCGAGATGGCCGACATGAGCGACGAGGACCGGCAGATGTTCCTCGAGGAACTCGGCCAGAGCGAGCCGGGCCTGAACCGGCTGATCCGCGCCGCGTTCCGGCTGCTCGGCCTGCAGACCTACTTCACCGCCGGCGTCAAGGAAGTGCGCGCCTGGACCATCCACATCGGCGACACCGGCCCGCAGGCGGCCGGCGTCATCCACACCGATTTCGAAAAAGGTTACATCCGCGCGCAGACCATCGCGTTCGACGACTTCATCGCCTTCAAGGGTGAACAAGGCGCCAAGGATGCCGGCAAGATGCGCGCCGAGGGCAAGGAATACGTCGTCAAGGATGGCGACGTGATGAACTTCCTGTTCAGTTCCTGAGCGCTGCCGCCGCGCGCCGACCGGCGCGTATCGCGCGCGGCGCCGCTGGCGTCACATGCGCCGCCGGCCCCGACGCACGGCGATGCCCCCGAGCAACACCGCGCCGGCAAGCAGCATCGCCCAGGTGGACGGTTCCGGCACCGCCGCCGCGATCAGCACCACCTGGCCGTTGATGCCCATCGCATACAGGTTGCCCAGGCCGTCCTCGCCGAAGGAGCTGAGCTGGTAGGCGCCGAACGGCGTGCCGAGTTCGGCCGTGCGCTCGGTCAGTTCGAGCGCTCCGCCGCCGGCGCCGGCACGCAGCGTGAAGATGCGGCCCGACACGAAGTCGCCGAAGAAATAACTGCCGTCCAGGCCGGGTTCGGCGCTGCCGCGGTAGACGTAGCCGCCGATCACGGACTGGCCGAATGTGCCGTGGGCATATTCGAAGAACGGGTCGACCGCGCCGGCCGGGCTGGCATCGGGTACCGCGGGGTTGTCGATGCTGCCTTCGCGGGCGCGCCAGCCGTAGTTGTTGCCGCCGGCCGCACCCGGCAACTCCAGGTTGATTTCCTCCCGGGCGTTCTGGCCGACATCGGCGATCCAGAAATCGCCGCTCAGTCGGTCGAAGCTGTTGCGATACGGATTGCGCAGGCCATAGGCCCAGATCTCGTCGTTGCCGGCGACACCGACGAACGGGTTGTCCTGCGGCACGGTGTAGCCTCCGCCGACGGACGGCGTCACGCGCAGCATCTTGCCCAGGTTGCTGTTCAGGTCCTGCGCCAGGTTGTCGGGGTCGTTGCCGCTGCCGCCGTCTCCGGTGGCCACGTACAACTGGCCGGGGTCGGTAGGCCGAAAACCGATCCAGCCCGCCTTGTGGTTGTCGCGGCCCGCGGGTTGCGCGATCGACAGCACCGTCTGCTCGGTCGCGATGTCGACACTCGCGGCACTGGCCGACGGCGCGGTGAACGCCGACACCATGGTGTTGAGGTTGGTGTCGATGTAGTTCACGTAGAAACGATGGTTGTTGCCGAAGTCCGGGTCGAAGGCCAGCCCCAGCAAACCCCGTTCGCCTGTGCTGTTCACCTGGCTGGACAGGTCGAGATAGGTCGATACGACGCCGTTGTCGAACAACTGGATGCGGCCCGCCTTCTCCACGACGAACAGCCGCGTGTCGCCGACCGGAGCGGTCAGGAAGACCGGGGTCGAGAAGGTCTGCGGCAACAGCGTCGATTGCAGCGCGTTGCTCGCCGACGATGCGAACAGGCCCAGCACCAGTGCGGCGGCGCGAATACGGATACGGTGCATGATGGTGTCTCCTCCCTCGAATACGCGATCGGGTCGTCGCCCGGCACGTTCTATCCTGTCGGTGATCCGGGCTCGCGTCAAGTGGCCGTGGCCGCGCCGCTGGCGCGGGACACAGGGCGCCACCGCGCAAACCGGGCCTATCATGGTCCGCATGAACGAACGTATCTCCCGCATCCTGGCCCAGATGGCCGCCCTCGACGACGAACTGCGCGACGCCGTGCACGAGCAGGAAAGCCGCATGTTCTTCCAGATCAAGGGCAAACGGGTGGAGTTCGAACGCACGGTGAAGGAGGCCCACGTCAAGCTCAAGACCGGCGTGATGCGCTGGCTGGTGACGAACCGGCCGCTGAACCTGATCACCGGGCCGATCATCTACGCGATGATCGTTCCGCTGCTGATGCTGGACCTGTGCGTGAGTTTCTACCAGTGGAGCTGTTTCCCGATCTACGGCATCACCAAGGTGCGCCGGGGCGACTACATCGTGTTCGACCGCCACCACCTGGGCTACCTGAACGCCATCGAGCGATTCCATTGCACGTATTGCGAATACGCCAACGGGCTGATCGGTTACCTGCGCGAGATCATCGCGCGCACCGAGCAGTATTTCTGTCCGATCAAGCATGCGCGCAAGATCCTCGGCACGCATGGCCGCTACAACCGTTTCCTGGACTACGGCGACGCGGACAACTACCAGGCCAGGCTCGAGGAGTTCCGCGTCGCGCTGGGCAAGCGCAAGTAGCCGCGCAACACCCGCCGGATGGCCGGGAGCCAGCGGCGCCCCGGTTATACCTTGCGCGCGCTGACCCGCACCCCGTCGCGCACCGTCGCCGGCGGGTACACGATGACCTGCGCACCGGGCGCCAGGCCGCTGCGGACCCAGGCCATGCTGCCGTTGCGCGCACCGAGTTGCACCGGCACCTGGCGCGCGCGGCCCGCGTCGACGACGAACACCGCATGGCTTGCCGGCGCCGCGGGCGCGGCCGCGCCGGTCTCGGCGGCGCCGGCCGGCAACGGGAACACGGCACTCACCGG
>JBFIDI010000623.1:0-3196 GCA_041581405.1 Burkholderiaceae bacterium | reverse complement strand
TCGAACAGCTCGTCGAGTTCCTCGCTGACCACCAGCACCGCACAACCCTGGTCGCGCAGTTCCAGGATCTCGCTGCGGATCTGGGCCGACGCGCCCACGTCCACGCCCCAGGTGGGTTGCGAGACGATCAGCAGCTTGGGCCGGGCGTCGATCTCGCGCCCGACGATGAACTTCTGCAGGTTGCCGCCGGACAAGGACCGGGCGGCGGAATCCGGCCCGCCCGCCTTGACGTTGAAGCGCCGGATGATGTCGGCCGCCTGCGCGCGCAACTGGCCCAGGTGGATCCAGTGCATCGGCCCGGACAAGGCCTCGTTGCGGGTCAGCAGCAGGTTGTGCGCCAGCCCCAGCGTAGGCACGGCGCCACGGCCCAGCCGCTCCTCGGGCACGAAATGCAGGCCGAGCTTGCGCCGTGCCCCCGGATGCAGCGCCGCCATGTCGACGTCACCCATGCGGATGCTGCCGGCGCGTGCGCGGCAGTCTTCGCCGGACAAGGCATACAGCAGTTCGCGCTGGCCGTTGCCCGACACACCGGCGATGCCGACCACCTCGCCGGCGCAGACCTGCAGCGTCACATCGTCGAGGTCGACGCCGAACTGGTCCTCGCGCGCCAGGCTCAGGCCGGAGACCTGCAGCACGGGCGCGCCGGGTTTCTGCTCGCGGTGGGTCAGCTCGGGCGGCTCGGCGCCGATCATCAGGCGCGACAGCGACGCATTGGACTCCTCGGCCGGATTGCACACCCCGGTGACCTTGCCGCCGCGCAGCACGGTGCAGGCGGTGCACAGTTCGCGGATCTCGTGCAACTTGTGGCTGATGTACAGGATGCTGCAGCCCTCGGAGGCCAGCTTCTTGAGCACGATGAACAACTTGTCGACCGCCTGCGGCGTCAGCACCGAGGTCGGTTCGTCCAGGATCAGCAACTTGGGGTTGGTCAGCAGCGCCCGGATGATCTCGACCCGCTGCATCTCGCCCACGCTGAGCGTGTGCACCGGTCGCGCCGGATCGATGTCCAGGCCGTATTCCTGCGCCTTGGACACGATGGACCGGGTGACTTCGGCCAGCGACAGGCTCTTGTCCAGCCCCAGCCAGACGTTTTCGGCCACCGTGATGGTGTCGAACAGGCTGAAGTGCTGGAACACCATGCTGATGCCCATCGCCCGCGCCTCCTGCGGGTTGCGGATGTGCACCGGCTCGCCGTTGAAGACCACGCTGCCGGCGTCGGGCTTGACCGAACCGTAGATGATCTTCATCAGCGTCGACTTGCCGGCGCCGTTCTCGCCGAGCACGGCATGGGTCTCGCCCGGCATCACCGTGAGCGAGACCTCGCTGTTCGCCACCACCGACGGATACCGCTTGGTGATGCCCTTCAATTGCAGTCGTGCCGTCGTGGTCGTGGTCATCCTGGCTTGTCGCTCATCGATGCGCCCGTGGGCGCTGGTTGAAGGTCCGGTTGCAGAAAACCATTGTCATCATGCCGCATCAACCGGTCGTCGCCTCGTGCGGCAAGCCGGCTGCCACCGCCTTGACGCGTTCACGCAGCCACTTGCCCGCCGCCGAGCCATGGCTGCGCGCATGCCAGAGCTGGTAATACCGCATGCGCGGAAACGGCACCGGACACGGCAGGATACACACGGGCAGTCGCCCGGCGAACCGTTCGCAATAGGCACGGCCGGTGGTCAGCACTAGCAAGCTTGATGCCACCATGGCGGGCATCAGGCTGAAATGGGCCACCCGCACGCTGATCCTGCGTCGCAGACCCAGCGTCTCCAGGTGCTCGTCGATCACCCCCCTGGCGCCCGGATGGGTCGCGCCAGGCGCGACATGGTCGGCCGCCAGCCAGTCCTCCTGGTCCCAGCCTCGGCGCGCGGCGGGATGGTGTTCCGAGACCATGGACACGACCTCGTCGTCGAACAAGGCACCCAGGTGCAGGTCCTCCGGCGGCGTGTTCCAGTTGCCGATCACGATGTCGACCTCGCCCTGGGCCAGCTGGGCCCGGTAGTCCGAGTCGCGCGACAGCGGCAGGATCTCGATGCCGCACAGCGGCGCCAGCGACTTGACCTGCCCGACCAGGCGGGGCAGGAACTGGGTATCCAGGTAGTCGCTGGCGGCGATGCGGAACAGATGTTCGGCCCGGGGCGGATCGAAGCTGCGGGCGTCGGCGAACAGGACCTCGGCGCTGCGCAGGATGCCGGCGCTGGTCTCGATCATGCGGGAACCGGCCTCCGTGGGCACCATGCCGCCGCCGGCACGCACCAACAAGGGATCCTGGGCGAAATCGCGCAGCCGCTTGAGCGACGCGCTGACCGCCGGCTGGTGCATGCCCAGTCGGACGGCGGCGCGCGAAACACTGCGTTCTGTCAACACGGTATGCAAGACCCTGATCAAATGAAGGTCGATCTTGTCGAAGATGGCGTGGTCTCGCATACAGGCAGTGCAATGGCGTCCATATGCTAGCGTGTATGCCACGGCTTGCCCAAACGCGTAGTTTCGGCAGGAACCGAGCCCGCGCGTGCTGGCGCAGAACTTGCGCCTCCCCGGCCGCCTTGCACCGTCACGACACACCATGCACCACCAGACCATCCGATTCATCCGCCGCGGCGCCATCCAGACCCTGGAGAACGTCCCCCCCGACCGCACCCTGCTCGACCTGTTGCGCGAAGACCTGGCCTGCACCGGCACCAAGGAGGGCTGCGGCGAAGGCGATTGCGGCGCCTGCACCGTCGTGCTGGCCGAGGCACACGGCGATGAGCTGCAGTTTCGCGCCGTCAACAGCTGCATCCGGCTGGCGCACTCCGTCGACGGCATGGCCTTGTGGACGGTCGAGGACCTCGCGGGCAGCGACGGCGCGCTGCATCCGGCCCAGGAGGCCATGGTGCGCAACCATGGCTCGCAATGCGGCTTCTGCACCCCCGGCTTCGTGATGAGCCTGTTCGGCATGTACCAGAACCACGTCGCGCGGGGCCGAACCATCGACCGCGCACTGGCGCAACAGGAACTCTCGGGCAACCTGTGTCGCTGCACCGGCTACCGGCCGATCGTCGACGCCGGCCTGGAAGCGATCGACGGCACGCCCTCGGACCGCTTCGCCAAGGCCCGGGCGGAGACGGAAAAGACCCTGGCCGGGCTGGAGGACGGCGCGGACATCTTCATCGGCGACGGCGAGTCTTTCTTCGCGGCGCCGGCCTCGATCGAGGCCCTG
>JBFIDI010000622.1:0-3226 GCA_041581405.1 Burkholderiaceae bacterium | reverse complement strand
TGCCTGGCCGGCTGCCTGGTCGAGATCGTGCTGAGCCTGTTCATCCACAAGCTCGAACGCATCATCACGCCCACCGTCACCGGCATCGTGATCACGGTGATCGGGCTCAGCCTGGTCAAGGTCGCGGTGACCGACATGGCGGGTGGTGCCGGGGCCGGGGACTTCGCCGCGCCGGGCAACCTGGCACTGGCCCTGGGGGTGACGGTGGTGATCGTCGCGGCCAGCTTTGCGCGCAACGCCATGGTGCGCCTGAGCGCGATGCTGATCGGGCTGCTCGCGGGGTTCGCCGTGGCCGGCGCCATGGGCATGGTCGACGTCTCCGGCATGGGCGGCCAGCCCCTGTTTGCCGTGCCCGAACCCTTGCGCTTCGGGCTCGCGTTCGACTGGGCCTTGTTCGTGCCGATCGCCTTCATCTACCTGATCACCGCGATCGAGACCACGGGCGACCTGACCGCGAACTCGGTGATCGCGGGGGAACCGGTCAAGGGCCCGGTCTATCTGCAGCGCATCCGCGGGGGCGTGCTCGGCGACGGCATCGCCTCGGGCATTGCGGCCATCTTCAACACGTTTCCGAACACCACGTTCAGCCAGAACAACGGTGTGATCCAGCTCACCGGCGTGGCGAGCCGGCACGTAGGCCGGTACATCGCGCTGGCGCTGGTCGTGCTGGGGCTGTTTCCGATCTTCGGCGCCGTGTTCACGCTGATTCCCAAACCCGTGCTGGGCGGCGCCACGCTGGTGCTGTTCGGATCGATCGCGGTCGCCGGCATCCGCATCCTGTCGGCCCAGGTGATCGACCGCAAGGCCATCTACGTCATGGCGGTGTCTCTGGCCCTCGGCCTGGGCGTGGCCCTGGTGCCCGATGTGCTGAAGGAATTGCCGCAGGCGCTGCAGCAGGTGCTGGGCTCGCCGATCACGATCAGCGGCCTGATGGCCATCGTGCTGACCCTGGTGCTGCCCGACGGCCCGGATCACGCGCCGGCCGATACGGCAGCCGACGCGCAGCAGCCCGCCGGCCCACGGTAGACACGCGGCGCGACGACGCGTTCGGGGGCGCGCGGGCTTGCGGCGGTCCTGTCAGTCGAACGACGGCATCGCGGGCTTGGCCACCGGCTTGCCCGCCGCCACCCAGGCGTCGTAACCACCGGCGATCGAATGCACGTCGATGTAACCCATCTGCTTCATGGCCAGCGCGGCCAGCGCGGCGCGGCCGCTGGTCTTGCAATACAACACGAACTTCTTGTCCCGGTCGCCCAGCTCGGGCACGCTGCTGAGCTTGAACTCGAGCATGCCGCGTGATGCGTGGATCGCTCCCGGCAGGTGGCCGGCGGCGAATTCGTCGGCCTCGCGCACGTCGATCAGTGCGTCGGCATCACGGATCGCGGCTTCGGCCTGGTCCACGGGAATTTCGGCGATCTGGTTCTTGGCGGCAGCCACCAGGTCGAGGGCAGTCTTCATGGGGTATCTCCTGGTCGGTGGACGCCCCGCAGCGGGCGTCGCAGCGTCGAGTGTATGCCCGCATGCGGCCCGGCTGAACGGGTCTCGCCGCGGTCGACGGCAGCGGTCCTGCGCCCACGCACGCGCGCGGCGATCGTTGCTGTGTCGTTCGCGGCCTGTCCCGGCTAGCTGTTCTGCGTGGCGACGAACAGTCGCCGCAGGTGCTCGCCCGATGTCGTCGGCGGGTACTTGTCGGCTTCGCCGGAGACCAGGTTCCGGATCTCCGCATCGTGGTTGGGGTTGTGGAAAAACACCAGCGACTGCCGCCGCGTGTCGGCGCCGGCGTCGAGCGGCGGATTGACCACGCGGTGCAGGGTCGACACCCAGGTGTCGTTGGTCCAGCGGGCCATCAGGTCGCCGATGTTCACGATGAAAGTGCCGCTGCGGATCGGTACGTCCACCCATTCGCCGTTGGCGTTGCAGACCTGCAGGCCGCCGGGTTTGTCCTCGGTGGCCAGCAGCGTGAGGCTGCCGTAATCGCTGTGCGCCCCCGCGCGGATTTGGCCGGGAGCCGGCGCGACCTGCTGGGCCGGGTAGTTGCGCACCCGCAACCGGCTGATGTGATGGTCGATCTTGTCGTCGAAGAAATGCTCGGGCAGTCGCAGCGCGAGCGCGAAGATGCGCATCACGGTGGCCGCCAGCGCACCCATGGCACGGTAGTAGTCGGACCAGACCTCGCGCAACCCGGCAGGATGTTCGGGCCACAGGTTGGGCGCGAAATGCGCGCCGCCACCGGCCGCCACTTCGGGCGGCGGCGGGTCCACCGGGCCGATCATCAGGCTCTCGTTGAGATCGCTGCCGTAGGCCGATGCATCACGCGAACGTGCCAGCGACTCCTCGTCGAGCGCAATGTAGCCGCGGGTGACGTGCGGCGCCGGACGCGCGACGCGACGTTTCTCGTCCAGCGGCAGATCGAAGAAGGCGCGCGACACCGACCGGGTGCGCGCCATCAGCGCAGGGTCGACGCCGTGGCCGTCGATGACGAGAAAGCCGATGTCGCGGCAGGCACGGTCCACTGCCAGGGCAACGGCGGCCTTGTCGGCCGCGCTGCCGTTGCGAAAAGGTGCAATGTCGATGACAGGAACGTCGAGTAGCTTCATGCTGATTCAGTGTGGGAGGCGGATCGCCATGGGTTCAGGCCAGTGCGTCGCCACCGTCGAGCAACAAGGTGCTGCCGGTGGCGAAGCGATTGACCGCGAGAAAAACAATGCCTTGCGCGATGTCCAGCGGATCGGCGACCCGGCGCAGGGGCAGACGTTGCTGCATCTCGGCGAACTTGTGCGCACGGCCCTCGGCGCCCAGCTTGTCCCACAACGGCGTGGCCGTGGTGCTGGGCGAAACCGTGTTGACACGCACCTGCGGCGCCCGTTCGAGGGCCAGGCCGCGCGCCAGGGCCTCGACGGCCGCATTGAGCGCCCCCTGCAGGACCGCATGCGGCTGCGGCCGCTGGCTGTAGACGCCGGAGACGAAGGTCAGCGAGCCGCCATCGCGGATCCGGGCGTGACGGCCCACGTGGTAGGCACCCCAGAACTTGTTGTCCGCCGATGCGCGGGCGGCGGCCAGCGGCAGCGCGCGCACGCTGCCGGTCTGCGTGGCCGACCCCGCCAGCACCACATGGTCCCAGGGCGCATGCGCGGAAAAAAACGCCTGCACCGCCGCGTCGTCGGCCACGTCGAGTTGCGCGGCCTCGACACCGCCGGGCAGGCGGACCAGCGCCGCCTCGACCAGG
>JBFIDI010000621.1:0-3240 GCA_041581405.1 Burkholderiaceae bacterium | reverse complement strand
GGTTGGCAAGTTGCAGGGACTGACAGCCGCCGGCCTGTACTCGCGTTCGAGTGGGCTGGTACAGATGTTCCACCGGCTGTTTGTCGACGCGGTGGCTGCGGTCTGCCTGCCGTGGTTTGCGCGGATATCGCGGGAGCAGGGTGGTTATTCCGATCCGTTTCTCAAGGCCACCGCCTATGTGACGGCATTTGGCTGGTCCTTTTGCCTGGCGATCATCTGCCTGGCCCATCCGGTGATCCGGTTGCTGTATGGCGACCAATGGGACCAGTCCGTCGACCTCGCGCGTCTGCTGGCGGTGGCGATGGCATTCACGGTTCCGGCAGCCTTGTGCCAGACCGCATTGCTTTCGTCCGGAGCCGTGACGTCGATCGCCCGTGTCACCGTCGTAAGCTGCCTGCAAAGCGTGATCCTGGTGGCGTTGGGGGCAACACAGGGGCTTGTCGGTGTCGGCCTGGCGATGACGGCCGCAGCCGCGGTTACCGCGACGATCTGGCTGCGCACCACCGCACGGCTGGTCGGCGTGCCATGGGCCTCGTTGCTCACGACGTTTCGCAAAAGCGCCGTTGTCGCCGTGTTTGCGGCGGTTGGTCCGGCTCTGGCTCTTTGGCAGTTCGGCCCCTACCCGCCGACCATTCTGCCTTCCTTGCTCCTGGGCGGTGGGGGTGGCTTGCTGGGGTTTGTCGCCAGCGTCATGCTGTCCAAGCACCCATTGCACGAGGAGTTCGTGGTCGTTTGGCGCAGGCTGTCGCGGTCAGGTGGCTGATCGGACTGCCGCCAAGGTGGCGCCCGAATCAGGTTCAGCCCGGTTGCCGGGTCAACAGCAGGTGTATCCAGTTGCCATGGGGCTTGATAAACGGCTTCTGGATCCGCATTCCGATGAAGGCCAGCCGGGTGGCGATTTTCTGCCATAGCCGTCGTTCGGGGGGGCCTTGCAGCGCGGCATTGCAGTGGATGCAGGGTTCTTCCTGGACATAGGTTCCATAAGGATTGCCAGCCACGTTCATCAGCCAGCTCGACACGGCATTGGTCGCTTCTGCGCTGGTTCCGACGAACGATTGCGCGGTGGCGACATAACCCGGGAACAATGCGGCAAGCCGGTGTTCGTCAAACGAATTGACATGGCCCCACGGCGGGTTGGTTCCCCCACAACTCACACACGTCGTGCGACCGAGCCGGATGTCTTGTCTGTAGGGTACGCCCACCAACACGTATTTCGCGCAAACCCTGGCCAGTTCACCACAGGCCGTGGCAAGAAGTGGTGGGGGGATGTGCTCGAGAACCTCGGCGCAGAACACCAGGTCGAAACCCGCGTCCGGAAACTGCAAGGCCGTGATGTCACCTTTGACGCACGTGATGCGCGGATGATCGATGTTCGGCAACTCCAGATCCAGCGCTGTCACGCGGTCGAAACGCTCGGCCAGCAACTTCGACAGATAACCATCGCGGGCGCCGATGTCGAGCACGGACTTGCCGTCCGAAGGCAATAAACGCATCAGGTCATTGATGCGGGCCTGTTCGGGGGCACTGTTGCGGTAGTTCGTCAAGTCCATGGAACGATCCCAATTCGGGTTCTACGATCAGCCTCGCGCGGGGTCGCGCTCGCCTGCATGGTACCGTGTCGGAGCCTGCGGTTGGTTCACGGGAGGCATGGAAAAGGTCCGAGGCACCGCCGCATGGCGCATCGTTATCATCAGATGCTGGCATTCTGGTTGGGGGCGAGCTTGAATCCACGCGCAATCGGTTCTCCCGTCATCGACCCCGGCGAACGGCGCTGGGTGATGGTCATGGCCGCCCTGATCGCGCTGCTGACGTGGCTGCCGTTCGCCGTGGCCGGTTTCGCGGCGGGTGAGGCCGGAGTGGTTTTCTCCGGCTTCCTGCTCAATCCGGTCGACGGATTCACCTACCTGGCCAAGATGCGCATGGGGTGGCAGGGGCATTGGCTGTATCACCTGCCGTTCACGCTGGAGCAGGGCCCGGGCGCGTTGCTGTTCACGCTGTATTTCGCACTCGGTCACATGGCTCGCTTGCTGGACATGCCGCTGGTGGATATGTTCCATCTCGCCCGCGTCTCGTGCAACGTTGTCTTCCTGTGGGTGGCGTACGGCTTTATTGCGCGGGCCACCGCCGACATCCCGCTGCGCCGCCTGATGTGGTGGCTGGTCGCCGTGGGATCCGGCTTGGGCTGGGTGGTCCAGAAGTACGGTCTGGGTCTGTCATATTACGAGCAGCAGGCCATCTGGCACATGAACATGTTCTACATCCTGTTCATCGCGCCGCATCTTTCGCTGGCGGCAGCGCTGATGCTGCTGATGGTCGCGCTGGCGCTGAACCCCACGGCTGCGTCCTGGCGGGTCGCAGCGCCGCTGCTGGCATGCTCGCTGCTGCTGGCGCTGGTGTTGCCCTATTCGCTGGTCCTGGTTTACGTGGTCCTGGGCGTGACGCTTGCGGCTATTGCATGGCGGGACAGGGCGCTGCCCTGGACCCGCTCCGTCGTATTGCTGCTGTCCGGTCTGGCGACTTTGCCGGTGCTCCTCTACCTGCAATGGTCGATCCGGGCCGATCCAACCCTGGTCGCCTATACCCGGCAAAACGAGGCGTGGTCGCCGTCGGTTGCGGGCATGTTGCTGTCGTTCGGACTGTTGCTGCCGTTCCTGGTGCCGGGCGCGCTCACCGCCTGGCGTCGCAGGTCCGACTGGGACATCATGCTGCTGGCATGGATCGTGACGGCGCTGGTGCTGATGTACCTGCCGTACCAATACCAATGGCGCTTTTCGGCGGGCCTGCATGTTCCGATCGCGATCCTGGCTGCCCAGGGGTTGCGGGATTCCGTACGGTGGGTCTGGGCGCGTCGCGCCGTGATCGTATTCGTCTGCCTGACGCCGTGTTATCTGATGCTGACGTTGATTTCCGGCAAGGGTTCGGTGCAGACGGCCATCGCACACTATCCGCTGACCTACCTGTCGCGGCAAGAGGCAACCGCGCTGCAGTGGATGGCGCAGCATCTGCCGACGCGCGCCGCCGTGCTCGCCAGTCACGAGATGGGCCTGTTCATCCCTGCGTATGCGGGGCAACGTGTCGTTTACGGGCATGTCAGCGAAACCATCGACCCCAAGGTCAAGTCGGGCCTGCTGGACGCCTTCTTTGCCGGAACCACAGAGCAGCGTGTCGGCCTGCTGCAGGCGCTGGGTGTCGACCATCTGCTGATCGGCCCACGCGAGCGCGCGCGGGCCAGAGGCACGC
>JBFIDI010000620.1:0-3243 GCA_041581405.1 Burkholderiaceae bacterium | reverse complement strand
GGCTGGTCGTTGATCTCCTGGAGTTCGGCCTGGCTGCCAGGGCTCGCATGGTGCGCAACCATGCGCCAACCCTGGGCCGTCTTGTGATAGACGTTGGTGGCGAGCACGTATGCGTCGGTGGGACCGCTGTCCGTCATGACCTCGACACGCTCGAGCACGTTGTGCACCGCGCTGGCCAGGGCGTCGACCCGGCGCACCTGCTCGGGCCAGGCCCGGATGTTGCCGTTGGAGAAGATCGCCTCGAAGGTTGCCCGAATCGACTGCACGCCGACGATACGCGGCCCACCGGGATGCACGCAGACGATCTCCTCGTCATCCGACCAGCAGGCCATCAGGCGCTCGAGGTCACCCGCACGCAACGCGTCGTAGAAGGCGGTTTCGATCTCGTCGGCGCTGCCTCCGAACAAGGCGGCGGCGGTCTTGGTTTTGGGCATGTAGCGGTCGGTTCGCCGGGGCGCAGGAACACAAAAGCTTCGATTGTGCCGGCTATCGACGGCCGTGGCATGCGCCGGGTCTTGAAATCGGGAGCCGTGCGTCCCACCTGTTGTGCTACTGTCGCCGCATCGGTCGCCACATCGGTCGCCGCTGGCTCCATCAAGAGGTATACATGAAACGCTGGTTCATCGTTCTGGTCTCGGTCTTCGCACTGAGCGGCTGTGGTTACAACGATTTCCAGCGGCTGGACGAACAGGCCAAGGCCGCGTGGAGCGAGGTGCTCAACCAGTACCAGCGCCGTGCCGACCTGGTACCCAACATCGTGGCCACCGTCAAGGGCGAGGCCGCGTTCGAACAGGAAACCCTGACCCGGGTGATCGAAGCCCGCGCCAAGGCGACCTCGATCCAGGTGACACCGGAGACGCTCAACGATCCGGCGGCATTCGAGAAGTTCCAGGCCGCGCAGGGTGAACTCAGCGGCGCGCTGAGCCGCCTGATGGTCACCGTGGAGCAATACCCCAACCTCAAGGCCAACCAGGGCTTCTCGGACCTGCGGGTGCAGCTCGAAGGCACGGAGAACCGGATCACGGTGGCACGCAACCGGTACATCGAGGCCATCCAGGCCTACAACGTGCTCGCGCGCAGTTTCCCGAGCAACCTGACCGCCATGGTCTTCAGTTACGAGCCCAAGCCGGTCTTCACGGTCGCCAACGAGGCACAGATCTCCACGCCGCCGACGGTGGACTTCAACAAGAAGTAGGCGCCTGTGGAGCTTGGCCTGCGCTGGCGTCACGACTCCCGATCGGGTGGGGGGTCGGCATGGGTCGCGGTATTCCAGGCCCTGTGGCTGCTGGTCGCCGGGTTGTGCCTCGCGTGGCCGGGCGCGGCGTGGGCGCAGGCCGTGTTGCCGGTACCGGCGCTCAGTGCGCGCGTCATCGACCAGACCGGCACCCTGGATGCCGGCCAGATGGCGGCGCTCACCGCGCGACTCGAAACGCTGGAACAGGCCAAGGGGTCGCAGGTCGTCGTGTTGATGGTGCCGTCCACGGCGCCGGAGGACATCGCCAGCTACGCCAACCGGGTGGCCAATGAATGGAAGATCGGCCGGCGCGCGGTCGGTGACGGCGTGCTGCTGATCGTGGCCAAGGACGATCGCAAGTTGCGCATCGAAGTGGCCAAGACACTGGAAGGCGCGATTCCCGACCTCGCGGCCAAACGCATCATCGACGGCGCCATCACACCGGGGTTCCGGCGGGGCGACTTCGGCGGCGGGTTGCTTGCCGGTGTCGAACAGATCGCGGCGCTGATATCCAGCGAGGCGCTGCCGGAACCCCCACAATCCACGACACGGTCGACCCAAGGCGGGATAGCCGGTTGGATGGACCTGCTGGTGTTCGCCGTGATTGGCGTGCCGATCGGCGCCGCCATTCTGCGCAACATCCTGGGTCGCAAGCTGGGCGCACTGGCCACCGGCGCCGGCGTGGGCGTGCTCGCGGCCGTTGTCGGCGCAAGCATCGTGATCGCGGCGATTGCCGGCGTGTTGGCAACGGTATTCGCCTTGTTCTCGGCTTTTGCCGGACCGATGCGCGGGAGCCGCTCGCGTGGGATTGGCACCGTGGGTGGCATCGGCGGCATCGGCGGCTGGTCGTCGGGTTCGCACCGCGGTGGTGGATGGGGCGGCGGGGGCGGAGGCGGCTTCAGCTCCGGAGGTGGTGGCAACTTTGGAGGTGGTGGTGCATCCGGCGGCTGGTGAATCGAGGGTGGACGGCTTCTGGACGCGGCTGTGGCGCTGCGTCCGGCACCGCTGGGCGGACGAGTCCGACACCCGCAAGGTGATCGACGCCCCCATGCTCGAACGCCTGGCGGGGCGGGTGGCGGCCAGCGAGCGACGCCATACCGGTGAGGTGCGCATCTATGTCGAGGCCAGCTTGCCGCTGTCCTACCTGTGGCGGCATCTGCGCGACGCCACGCCGGTGACCCAGCTGGTGCGCGAACGGGCGACAGCGATGTTCGGCCACCTGCGGGTCTGGGACACCGAACACAACAACGGCGTATTGATCTACCTGCTGCTGACCGAGCACGAGATCGAACTGGTCGCCGACCGAGGTCTCAACAAACTGGTCAGCGCCGGCCAATGGCAGGAAATGGTGGGGCACATGGGCGCGGCCTTTGCGCAAGGCCGCTTCGAGGATGGCCTGACACAGGCGCTGGCCGAGGTGTCGGCACCGCTGGTGCAGCACTTTCCGGCCGATGCCGAGCCCAATGCCAATGCATTGCCGGACACGCCCGTGCTCGGCTGAACATCGGGGTGTTGGTCTCACTGCAACGCGGCGTCCCCCAAGAACAAAGCCCCTGGCCGGACGGACACAGGGGCTTGTGAGGTGCTGGTGAGCCAACGCGGACGCGCTGGCCACACGGGACTGATCAGCGCTTTTGCCGGTACTTGCGCAACGCCGCGATCTGCGCCGCCATGACCGCCAGCTCGGACTGGGCCTTGGCGATGTCGAGATCGCTCTTGGCGTTCTTCAGTGCCTCTTCGGCGGCCAGCTTGGCTTCGTTGGCCTTCTCGTCGTCCAGGTCCTTGCCGCGAACCGCGGTATCGGACAACACGGTCACGCCATCGGGTTGCACTTCCAGGATGCCACCGGCGACGAAGACGAACTCTTCCGAGCCATCCGCCATCTCGATCCGCACGGAACCGGCCTTGATGCGGCTGATCAAGGGCGTATGGCGCGGCAGGATGCCGAGTTCACCGACTTCGCCCGGCAGCGCCACGAACTTGGCTTCGCCGGAGAAGATCGACTCCTC
>JBFIDI010000619.1:0-3246 GCA_041581405.1 Burkholderiaceae bacterium | reverse complement strand
AGTCGGCGCTGCTGCTGTAGTGCTGTTGATGGCGCTGGGCTTCGATGCCGTGGTGCTGGTGGTTTTTACCGTGATGAAACTCGGAAGTGATCCTGCGATTGTTGTCTATGCCTTGCTTGGCATTGCAGTGGTTTTCGGGTTCGAGCGCGGGTACCTGTCGCATTGGGTTGCGCCGGCGAAGGATTGATTGAACGGTCAACGCGGGACCAGGCAACTATCTTCAGGGCGGACCAGCGGACAGTGACGCGGAACGCCTTTCTGCGTCAATAGTTTGCGTGGCCAGGTCGCTCAAGTACGCCTGCGGATTTGACGTGGGTTGATGCAGGTCAATCATTGACTTCCGGTCGTATTTATGATGTTCTTGAGTCGATTGGCAGACGTATGAAGCACTGGTCAAGCACCCGAACAAGACGCAACTCTGCAGTAGCGTTGTTGCTCTTGTGGGTGTTCGCCATTGCCAATGCATGTGCCTTCGATTCGCCGACCATCGGCGCGCATCTGGATGCCAATGCCGCATCGATTCGGGACGCGGGTGATGCAACCATGGCACCCGTTGTCAGGAATCATGTTGCCACGGGTATTGCCGTCGACACCACCAGGTCAAACCGATCGCAAGAAGCTTGTGTTGATACCTACGACATCGGCCCGCTATCGGCAGTCGGCAATCTGCCGGAGGCCGGATCCGAAAAACCCCTTGGTTTGTCTCCTGCCGTCACGCAGTTGACGGTGGCATGTCCTATCGATCTGGTGCAAAGCCTGATCGACAACCCGCGGCCCCTGGAGACCGCGGTTCCCCTGCGCACGCGCTACGTGCGGCTGGCGCTATAGGCGACTGCCGGCGCTGCGCCGGGGTCTGCGACCTCGTTATCAAAACAGATATCGATTTCGCTTGACTCTGTACTCGGGTACGGAGCGCAAACTCGAATCCATGACTTGAATCGGTGTTCAGCACCGAGCCGTTTATCGCCTGAGATGCGCTCGTGGAAACGGAGCTGCGAATGTCAGTTGATCGCCGTTTTCCACGGACATCCATCAATCGCATTGGAGTTCAGAACATGTCACAGAGTATTCCCATGGACCCGGACCGCCGTAGATGGCTCACCGCCACGTCCGTCGTCGGTGGCGCGGGCTTGGCGGCCACCTCGGTACCGTTTGTCGCGTCAATGGCACCCAGTGAAAGAGCGCGTGCACTCGGCGCACCGGTCGAGTTCGACGTGCAGGATGTCGCAGTGGGTGAGCTGCGCACCGTGGCGTGGCGTGGAAAGCCGGTTTTCGTGCTGCGGCGTTCTCCGGAGATGCTGGACGCACTCAAGCGCCATGATGGTCTGCTGGCGGACCCGCGCTCACGCAGATCCGAGCAGCCCGAGTACGCAAGGAACACGGACCGTTCGGTCAAGCCCGAGATCGCCGTCATGGTGGGGTTGTGCACGCATCTGGGTTGCATTCCCTCGTTTCGTCCGAATCCGGGTGCAGCCGACATCGGCGCCGGTTGGCCCGGTGGCTTCTTCTGCCCTTGCCATGGCTCGAAATTCGACCTTGCCGGCCGCGTGTTCAAGAACGTGCCGGCGCCCACGAATCTCGAAGTTCCTCCTTACCACTTCGCCGCTGACAACCAACTGCTGATCGGTGTCGATCCAGCTGGCTGATCACTTTCACATGGGGAAAACACGATGCAGAAATTCAGATTCGATATCTACGGGATGACTTGCGGTGGTTGCGTTGCCGGCGTGCGCCGTGCAGTGTCCTCGCTCGACGGTGTTGACCAGGTTGAGGTGACCCTCAAGCCGGGCAGCGCCACCGTGCTCGCGGACCCGTCGCGGGTGACGCCGCGGCAGATCATGTCCGCCATTTCCGCGCTGGGTCACCTGGCCAAAGTGCACCGGGAGCAACCTGCCATAGGATACGCACCGTGAGCATGAACCAATGTACGGGCAACGCCGGTATTCACGCTTGCGATATTCAGTCCGGCGAAATCGGCGCAATGCCGGATCAACTGACCCCCGCGGGCACGGAACCGCATCGCATCCTGTCGCGGCAGAGCCATGGGACGCAGTTGTGCCTTTCGCAAGTCTCACAGGTCAGGCGGCAACGCCTGTTTCACAAGGAGTGTCATCATGAATGAAGCAGTTGCACACACCGGCGCATGGGGTTTTACCGCCATCATGATCGTCGTCGCCTCGTGGGTGCTGTATCGATACCTGGCACCCAAGAGCTGGCGCGAGTGGGCCAGCGCCGGTCTGGTCCAGGCGTTCATCATTGCGTTGTATGCGGAGATGTATGGATTCCCGCTCACCATCTATCTGATGGTGCGATTCTTTGGCCTCGATGGCGCCAACCTCAATGCCAGTCTGTGGTCGACGGCGTTGGGTGTGGGTGAGCTGGGCATGATGATTGCCATGGTGTTGGGATACGCGCTGCTGTTTGTCGGAATCGGGCTTTTCATACAAGGCTGGCGCGAACTCTACCGAGCGCGACAACAGAGCCGGCTGGTTACGGACGGCCTGTACGCCTTGGTCCGGCATCCCCAGTACACCGGCCTTTTCCTCGGGCTCTTCGGCGAGGGTGTCGTGCACTGGCCGACAGTCTTTTCGGTCGCCATTTTCCCTGTCATCGTGCTGGCTTACTACCTGCTCGCGCGCAGCGAAGAAAAGAAGGTCCTGGCGCAGTTCGGCGATGAATACCGCGCGTATCAGCGACGTGTGCCGATGTTCATTCCGCGTTTGAACCAGTGGGGGCGGTTGCTCGATGGAACCAGTACGAAGGTCGGCAATGAAGGGTAATGGTCGCTTTGAACCTCAGGCAGCTGCGTTCGACGCGCGTCGGCAATCCATCCTCTTTGTTCAAGGAGTAGCAAATGGACTGGTTATCTGAAAACTGGATCTGGATCATTTTGGGCGTGGCGTTCATCGCGATGCACATGTTTGGTCACGGCGGACACGGAGGCCATGGCCGCGGGCATTGCGGTCGTGGTGGAAAGGGCGATGGCAAGAATCCCAAGGCCAAACCGGCCGGAGGCACATCCCCCACGGCGTCGAAAGACCCCGGGAACGCACATCCCCACTAGGAGAACAACATGCTCAACATGAAAGTGGTTTCCTGGGCCCTGGGGATCACGACATTGATCTCCTACTTGGTTTGTGTGGCTTATGGGCTTGCCACGCCGGCGAGTCTGCACATGACCGGCTTCCTCGAGCAGGTGTTGCCGGGATTCAAGTGGCTCACCTGGTCGGGCTTTCTCATCGGTCT
>JBFIDI010000618.1:0-3248 GCA_041581405.1 Burkholderiaceae bacterium | reverse complement strand
TCTTCGTCACCAATGGCACCAGCACCTCGAACAAGATGGTGTGGCACCACTGCGTGGCGCCGGGCGACGTGGTGGTGGTGGACCGCAACTGCCACAAGTCCATCCTGCACGCCATCATCATGACCGGGGCCATTCCGGTGTTCCTCAAGCCCACGCGCAACCACTTCGGCATCATCGGCCCGATCCCGAAGGAGGAGTTCGAGCCGGCCGCGATCCAGGCCAAGATCCGCAAGAACCCGCTGCTCAAGGGCGTGGACGCGAAAAACGTCAAGCCGCGGGTGCTGACGATCACCCAGTCGACCTACGACGGCGTGTTGTACAACACCGAGACCATCAAGCAGATGCTCGATGGCTACGTGGACAACCTGCATTTCGACGAGGCCTGGTTGCCGCACGCGGCGTTTCACCCGTTCTACGGCGCCTACCACTCGATGGGCAAGAAACGCAAGCGTCCCAAGAAGGCGGTGGTCTATGCCACGCAGTCCATCCACAAGCTGCTGGCCGGCATCAGCCAGGCCAGCCAGGTGCTGGTGCAGGATGCGCAGGAGGCCAAGCTGGACCGGCACCTGTTCAACGAGGCCTACCTGATGCATACGTCGACCAGCCCGCAATACAGCATCATTGCCAGCTGCGACGTGGCCGCCGCGATGATGGAGCCGCCCGGCGGCACGGCGCTGGTCGAGGAGAGCATCGCCGAGGCGCTGGATTTCCGGCGCTCGATGCGCAAGATCGCCGACGAATATGGCAGCGACTGGTGGTTCAAGGTCTGGGGGCCGGATCACCTGGCCGACGAGGGCATAGGCCGGGCCGACGACTGGATCATCAAGGGCGAGTCCCGCAAGGGCAAGGGCAGCGTCAACTGGCACGGCTTCGGCAAGCTGGCGGCGGGTTTCAACATGCTCGACCCGATCAAGTCGACCATCGTCACCCCCGGCATGGACCTGAACGGCAAGTTTGCCAAGACCGGCATTCCGGCGAGCATCGTGACCAAGTTCCTGGCCGAACACGGCGTGGTGGTCGAGAAGACGGGGCTGTACAGCTTCTTCATCCTGTTCACGATCGGCATCACCAAAGGCCGCTGGAACACCTTGCTCACCGCGCTGCAGCAGTTCAAGGACGACTACGACAAGAACCAGCCGATGTGGCGCATCCTGCCCGAGTTCTGCCGCGACAACCCCAAATACGAAAAGATGGGCCTGGCCGACCTGTGCCAGTTCGTGCACCAGCTCTACGCCAAGTACGACATCGCGCGGCTGACGACCGACATGTACCTCAGCGACCTTGCCCCGGCAATGACGCCGACCGAGGCCTATTCGTGTATTGCGCGGCGCAAGACCGAGCGGGTCGAAATCGACGATCTCCAGGGGCGGGTCACCGTGGGCCTGGTGACGCCGTATCCGCCGGGCATCCCGCTGCTGATCCCTGGCGAGGTGTTCAACCGCAAGATCGTCGACTACCTCAAGTTCTCGCGCGAGTTCAACGAACAATGCCCGGGTTTCGGAACCGACATCCACGGCCTGGTGACCGAGCTGGACGAGACCGGCAAGCTGCGCTACTACGCCGACTGCGTGGTGCGCACCTGAACGCGCGGCGCCAGCGCGGCGCGCGCTGCCGCGTCGAGGGGCGCGGACTCAGGCCGCGCTGTCGCCAACCGTCGAGATCGCCACCGCGTTGAAGCCGCCGTCGACATAGGTGATCTCGGCGCTGACACCGCCGGCCAGGTCGCTGAGCAGGAAGGCGGCGACGTTGCCGACGTCATCGATCGTCACGTTGCGCCGGATCGGAGAGGCGCCGGCCACGACGCCGAGCAGCTTGGAGAAATCCTTGATGCCGCTGGCCGCCAGCGTCTTGATCGGGCCGGCGCTGATGCCGTTGACGCGGGTGCCGCGCGGCCCCAGGGCTTCGGCCAGGTAACGCACCGAGGCCTCGAGCGAGGCCTTGGCCAGGCCCATGGTGTTGTAGTTCGGCACGATGCGCTCGGCGCCCAGGTAGGTCAGCGTCAGCAGCGACGACTTGTCGCTGAGGTAGGGCAGGGCCGCCTTGGCCATGCCGGCGAAGCTGTAGGCGCTGATGTCGTGGGCAATGCGGAAGTTCTCGCGGCTCAGGCCCTCGAGGAAGTCGCCGGCGATCGCCTCGCGGGGCGCAAAGCCGATCGCGTGCACGAAGCCGTCGAACCGGGGCCAGGTCTGCGACAGGTCGGCGAACAGGCGTTCGATCTGGGCGTCGTCGCCGACGTCGCAATCGAAGATCAGGTTCGAGTCCAGGCTGGCGGCGAACTCGGTGATGCGGTCCTTGAAGCGTTCACCCACGTAACTGAAGGCCAGTTCCGCACCCTGGGCGCGGCAGGCCTTGGCAATGCCGTAGGCGATCGATCGGTTGCTGAGCACACCGGTGATCAACAGTTTCTTTCCAGCGAGAAAACCCATGCCTCAATCTCCATGAAAAATCCTGCAGAATTGTCGCATGCGCAATTGGATGTTCGTGATGCTGATGCAGCTGGCCTGGCCGGCGTGGGCCGCACATGGATATGCGCTCTGGGGCGACCTGAAGTACCCGGCCGGGTTCGACCACTTCGGCTACGTCAATCCGCAGGCGCCCAAGGGCGGGGAACTGCGGCTGGTCAGCAACCTGCGGGTATCGACCTTCGACAAGTACAACCCGTTCACGATCCGCGGCAATGCGCCGGCCTATCTGTCGGTGCTGATGTTCGACAGCCTGCTGACCGGCTCGCTGGACGAGACCGCGTCCGGATATGGCCTGCTGGCCGAAGACGTGGTCGTGGCCGAGGACGGCCTGTCGGCCACGTTCCGGCTGCGGCCCGAGGCGCGGTTCCACAACGGCGACCCGGTGCTCGCCGCCGACGTCAAGCACAGCTACGACATCCTGATGGGCCCGCACGTATCGCCGGCGTACAAGACCATCCTGCAGGACGTGGCCGGCATCGAGGTGCTGGATCCGCGCACGGTGCGTTACCGCTTCCGCCAGCCGAACCGGGAGCTGCCGCTGACCGTGGGCGGCCTGCCGGTATTCAGCCGCAAGTGGGGCATGGAAAACGGCGTGTCCAAGAGTTTCGACAAGGTCGTGATGGACATCCCGATCGGCAGCGGGCCGTACAAGATCGGCCCGGTCAAGTTCGGCAAGGACATCACCTATGTGCGCGATCCCGGCTACTGGGCGCGCGACCTGAACGTGCGCCGCGGCACCGCCAATTTCGACCGCATCATGGTCAAGATCTACAAGGACAACAC
>JBFIDI010000617.1:0-3252 GCA_041581405.1 Burkholderiaceae bacterium | reverse complement strand
GATCGTCAACGCGGTGCGCATGAAGCAGCTGACCAACTTCCGCGTCAGCGGCAAGGAAGACGCGATCAAGATCACGCCGCCGATCCAGCTCACGCTGGAATACGCGGTGGAGTTCATCGAGGAGGACGAGCTGGTCGAGATCACGCCCAAGAGCATCCGCCTGCGCAAGCGCCACCTCAAGGAGCACGAGCGCAAGAAGGCGAGCCGCGAGAGCGTCTGATCATCGTGTGCCGCGGGCACGGCCCGCGCGAACGGACGACCGGAAGCGGCCGCTGCCGTGCCTTGCCGCAGGGCGTGCAAGGCGCGGCGCCGGCCGTTGTTACTTGTGGCGCGTCTTCATCGCGCGCTCGACCTCGCGCTTGCCTTCGCGGTCCTTGATCGTGTCGCGCTTGTCGTGCTCGGCCTTGCCCTTGGCCAGCGCGATCTCGCACTTGACCTTGCCGGCCTTCCAGTGCAGGTTGATCGGCACCAGCGTGTAGCCTTTTTGCTCCACCTTGCCGACCAGCCGCTTGATCTCCTCCTTGTGCATCAGCAGCTTCTTGGTGCGGACCTTGTCCGGGCTGACGTGGGTCGAGGCCGTGCCCAGCGGGTTGATCTGGCAGCCGATCAGGAACAACTCGCCGTTGCGGATCACGACGTAGCCGTCGGTCAGCTGCACCTTGCCCGCGCGCAGCGACTTGACCTCCCAGCCCTCGAGCACGATGCCGGCCTCGAAGCGCTCCTCGAAGAAGTAGTTGTACGCCGCCTTCTTGTTGTCGGCGATGCGGGGTGATTTTTGCGCTGCGGATTCGGAGTTCTTTTTTGCCATGGGTGCAAGATGGGGGTTGTCTATCGTGCGAACAAGGCTTGTCTACAATCCTGCGCAGTCCCGCATTCTATGAAAACAGTCCACAAGTCGGTCCTGATCTGGTATCACCCTCAGGAAATGTATGCGTTGGTCACCGATGTGGCTTCTTATCCGCAGTTCCTTCCCTGGTGCGACCATGCCAACGTGCTCGAAGAGCACGACGACGGCATGACGGCCGAAATCGGCATCTCGATCGGGGGTGTGCGCCAGACCTTCACGACCCGCAACCGGCACACGGCCGACCGTGCGGTCGACCTGCAGCTGGTCCGGGGGCCGTTCTCCCGGCTCGAGGGTCACTGGAAGTTCACGCCGCTCGGTGACGGTGCCGAACGCGCCTGCCGGGTCGAACTGAACCTCGACTACGGTTTCGACAACGTCACGCTGGGCAAACTCGTCGGGCCGGTGTTCGACCGCATCGCCGCCAGCCTCGTCGACGCGTTCGTCAAGCGCGCCCAGCAGGTCTACGGGGCCTGAGCCGGCATGTCGATCCGGGTCACGCTGGTGTTTTCGCCGGGCCCGCGCGTGGTGCTTGAACACACGCTGGACCTGCCGCAGGGGTGTACCGCCGGGCAAGCGCTGCAAGGCGCCGCCGCGTTGCTGGATCCGCACGGCATCGTGCCCAGTACCGGCCTGGCGTTCGGCATCTGGGGGCGCAAGGTCGATGCCGGCCACCGCCTCGAAGACGGCGACCGGCTGGAGCTGTACCGGCCGCTGCGGGTCGACCCCAAGGTCGCCCGACGGGCGCGGTTCGAAGCCCAGGGCGCGGGGCCGGCCGGGTTGTTCAAGCGCCGGCGTCCGGGCGCGAAGGCGGGATACTGACGCGCCGAGCGGCCCGGTCAGTCGCAGTTGGTCGAGATCACGGTCTGGATCTTCTTCTGCTCGGCGGCCCGGGCCGCGTCATCGAGAATCTCCCGTTCGCCCTTGGCATTGGTGATCGACACCCGCACGCCCGAGTCCATCAGCGCCTGGTTGGCCCGGGCCTTCTCGCAGTTCGTGGCGCGCACCTTGGCCAGGCGCTCGGTCTCGGCCTTGACCTTGGCCTGCGCCTCGGCCTCGGCCTGCCGGGTCTTGGCCAGCAGGTCCTTGTCGTTGTCCCTGAGCTGGGGCGTGGCGGGCCCGGCGTTGGCCGCCGGCGTGGCTCCTGCTGCCGCGGGGGCGGCGGGGCTGACGGCGGCCGGCGCGGCCACTGCCTTGCCCGGCTGCTTGAGGATGTTCCTGACCGGAATGTCCGATGGCGGGGGCTGGTCGCTGTAGACCTTGCGGCCACTCTTGTCCAGCCACTGCCACTGGGCCTGGGCTGTCGCCGCGATCAGCCACAAGGAACATACGAGTAGGGTTCGGATGCGTCGCATGGGCGGCAGTTTACGCCGATGGGGGCTTGCCGTGACGGGTACAATTCCCCATTTGGAGCTTTCACATGCGCCTGCTCGGCAAAGCGCTCACCTTCGACGACGTGTTGCTGGTGCCAGCGTTCTCCCAAGTCCTTCCCAAGGACACCTCTCTTTCCACCTCGTTCTCGCGCAATATCCGGCTCAACCTGCCGCTGGTATCGGCCGCCATGGACACCGTGACCGAAGCCCGGCTGGCGATCGCGATCGCCCAGGAGGGCGGCATCGGCATCGTGCACAAGAACCTCACGGCCAAGGAGCAGGCGGCCCAGGTCGCCAAGGTCAAGCGTTACGAATCCGGCGTGTTGCGCGACCCGGTCGTCATCACCCCCTCGCATACCGTGCGCCAGGTGATCGACCTGTCCGAACAGCTCGGCGTGTCCGGTTTCCCGGTCTGCGACGCCGGCAAGGTGGTGGGTATCGTCACCGGGCGCGACCTGCGTTTCGAGACCCGCTACGACGCGCCGGTCAGCTCCATCATGACGCCGCGCGACAAGCTGGTGACGGTGCCCGACGGCACCACGCTGGAAGAGGCCAAGTCGCTGCTCAACAAGTACAAGCTCGAGCGGCTGCTGGTGGTCAACGACGCGTTCGAGCTCAAGGGCCTGATCACCGTCAAGGACATCACCAAGCAGACCAGTTTCCCCAACGCCGCCCGTGACGCGCTGGGCAAGCTGCGCGTGGGTGCCGCGGTCGGCGTGGGCGAGGGCACCGAGGAACGCGTCGAGGCGCTGGTGCGTGCCGGCGTCGACGCCATCGTCGTCGACACCGCGCACGGCCACAGCCAGGGCGTGATCGACCGGGTGCGCTGGGTCAAGCGCAACTACCCGCAGGTCGACGTCGTCGGCGGCAACATCGCCACCGGCGCGGCCGCGCTGGCGCTGGTCGAGGCGGGTGCGGACGCGGTCAAGGTCGGCATCGGCCCGGGCTCGATCTGCACCACGCGTATCGTCGCCGGTGTCGGCGTGCCGCAGATCATGGCGGTCGACAGCGTGGCCACCGCGCTCAAGGGCAGCG
>JBFIDI010000616.1:0-3270 GCA_041581405.1 Burkholderiaceae bacterium | reverse complement strand
TCCGCCTTGCCGGCGCCGACCATGGTGTGCAGCTCGTCGATGAACACCACCGTCTGCCCCTCGTCCTTGGCCAGGTCCTTGAGCACGTTCTTGAGCCGCTCCTCGAACTCGCCGCGGAACTTGGCGCCGGCCAGCAGCGCCGCCATGTCGAGCGACAACACGCGCTTGCCCTTGAGCGATTCCGGCACCTCGCCGGCGACGATGCGCTGGGCCAGGCCTTCGACGATGGCGGTCTTGCCGACACCGGGTTCGCCGATCAGCACCGGGTTGTTCTTGGTACGGCGCTGCAGCACCTGGATCGCCCGGCGAATCTCGTCGTCGCGGCCGATCACCGGGTCGAGCTTGCCCATGCGGGCCCGTTCGGTCAGGTCGATGGTGTATTTCTTCAGTGCCTCGCGCTGGTCCTCGGCGTCGGCGCTGTCGACGTTCTGTCCGCCGCGCACCGCCTCGATCGCGGCCTCCAGCGCCTTGCGGGTCAAGCCGTTCTCGCGCACCAGCTTGCCGATCTCGCCCTTGTTGTCGGTCAGCGCAAGCAGGAACAACTCGCCGGCAACATACTGGTCACCACGCTTGATCGACTCCTTCTCGGCCGCCTGCAGCAGCGTGACCATGTCGCGGCCGACCTGCACCTGCTCCTGGCCCTGCACCTGCGGCAGGCGTTTCATCGCCGCCTCGGCACCGGTCAGCAGGCCGGACACGTTGGCGCCGGCGCGTTGCAGCAGGGCCTTGGGTCCGTCTTCCTGGCGCAACATGGCCACCAGCACATGGGCCGGCTCGATGTAGGCATGGTCATTGCCCAGCGCGAGGGTCTGGGCCTCGGCCAGGGCTTCCTGGAATTTTGTTGTCAGTTTGTCGATACGCATGGGGAAATCCTTGTGGAATACTGCCCATCAGCTTAGGCGATTGCGCCGGATTTCAAGGGATGGCGTGCCGCGGCAATCTGATCTGGATCAATCCGGGCCGGAACGCAAGGCCTGCCCGCGGCGCCTTCGCGCGCCGGGATGCCCCCGGAGCTGACGCGACTTGCACCGACCGGCGGGCCCAACTGCCCCAGGCTCCTAGAATCCAGTCATGCATGTGCGCCAGATGTCGATCAGCTACCAGCCTGAACAGGACCGGATCCTGGTGCGCGTCAACACCTCGGAAGAACGGGAGTTGCAGTTCTGGTTCACGCGCCGGCTGACGCTGGGACTGGCGCCCTTGCTGGAGCGGCTCACGACCGAAGCGGCGGCACGGCGTGGCGGCCCGGCGACGACCCATCTGGCGAATGCCGACCCGGTCACGAAGAAGGCCATGGCCGACTTCAACCGCAGCGAAACCATCCGCGGCGCGGACTTCTCGACCCCCTACCAGGCGCCCCCGGCCAGCGCGCCCCTGTTCGAGACACCGCTGTTGATCACCGAGGTCAACATCGCCACCCTCGCGGCCGGCGCACTGCGGCTGAAATGCAGCGAAAAACTCGGTGGCGCGCCGCAGGCACGCCAGTTCGAACTGGCCTTGTCCGAAACCCTGACCCATGCGTTCCTGCACCTGCTCGAGCGCGCCGTGGTGGCGTCGCAGTGGCGCGAAGTCCGGCCACCCGACACCCAGGCGGCACCCGCTGCGCCGGCCGCGCCGCCGCCGCCGGGTTACCTGAACTGACCGGCAGCGGCATCACCGCGGCCGCACGGGGGCAGCCGCCCGCCTGACTCAGGTCTTGCGACGCGCCCAGTTCGAATGGGCGTGGCGCGACAAGGCATAACTGGCGAAGAACTTGCACCAGATCGTGGAGCCCGCGATCGCGGTCCAGGTGTTGTAGTCGAGCTGGCCCAGCGCCACCGCAACGATCACCGCCACGGCCACCACGCCGGCTACCAGGTTCACGACCATCTCGTAGGGCGCGAACTTTTCCGGATCCTCGGGCGACTGGCCGCGCTTGAGCGCGACTTCCGAGAAATCGCGCCGCACCAGGATGCGCCAGGCCCGGCGCAACCAGAAAAACGCCATCGGAAACAGGGCCAGGTACAACACCCAGGTCAACGCAACGCTGACGTCAAAAACCATCGCTAGCTCCTCGCATCCGGCCACACGCGTGGCCGAAGCCGTTGAATGAAAAAGCCCTGCCGGCGTGGCCGGCAGGGCCTGTGTGCGAGCCCATCCTGCGATTGTCGCAGGGTGGGCTTGGCGATGGAGCGCGGGCGCTCAGTGCGCGCCGTCCACGGCCCGCGAGCCGCGCGGAATCCGCACCGCCTCGACCATGGCCTGGATGTGCTCCGGCGGCTCCTTGGTCACCTTGTCGACCAGGAAGGCGACCGCAAAGTTCACCATGGCACCGACCGCACCGAAGGCTTCCGGCGTGATGCCCAGGAAGCTGTTCGGGCCACCGATCAGGTCCAGGTACTCGGTGCCCTTGATGAAGAACAGGCCCTTGTGCGCGAACACGTAGAACAGCGTGATGAACAGGCCCGCCAACATGCCCGCCATCGCACCTTCCTTGTTCATCTTCTTGCTGAAGATGCCCATCATGATGGCCGGGAACAAGGAGCTGGCGGCAATACCGAAGGCCAGCGCCACGGTACCGGCCGCGAACCCTGGTGGATTCAGGCCCAGCCAGCCGGAGATCACGATCGCCACCGCCATCGAGACCTTGCCCGCCAGCAGTTCGCCCTTCTCGCTGATGTTCGGCGCGAAGATGCCCTTGACCAGGTCGTGCGACACGGCCGACGAGATCGCCATCAGCAACCCGGCGGCCGTCGACAACGCAGCCGCCAGGCCACCGGCGGCAACCAGCGCGATCACCCAGTTGGGCAACAGCGCGATTTCCGGATTGGCCAGCACGATGATGTCGGCATTGACACTCAGCTCATTGCCCTTCCATCCGGCTTCGGCCGCCTTGGCCTGGAACTCGGTGTTCTTGTTGCCGTCGTTGTAGTACTGGATGCGACCGTCACCGTTCTTGTCCTCGAACTTGAGCAGGCCGGTCTTTTCCCAGCGCTTCATCCAGTCCGGACGCTCGTCGTACTTGATCGCCACGTCCTTGTCGAACACGTTGGTGTTCTCCATCACCACGCCCGGCGTGACGGTACGGATCAGGTTGGTCTTGGCCATGGCGGCCACGGCCGGAGCCGTCGTGTACAGGATGGCGATGAACACCAGCGCCCAGCCAGCGGAAGAACGGGCGTCCTTGACCGAGGGCACGGTGAAGAATCGCATGATGACGTGCGGCAGGCCCGCGGTTCCGATCATCAGCGACAAGGTGTACATGAACATGTTCAGCGTGCTGCCAGGCAG
>JBFIDI010000615.1:0-3275 GCA_041581405.1 Burkholderiaceae bacterium | reverse complement strand
TCATCCAGTAAGCCGTCCGGCATGCGTCCCTTGCAGCCGACCACTCCCCGCACCCGCGTGGTGCTGGGGGTGGCCTTCTTCGTCCTGTTCTTCGCCGTCTGGTCGTTCGTGACCTTTGGCGGCATCGTGCCCAAGATCTTCCTGGCCGACCCGCTGACCATGGTGCGTTCCGGTTACGACCTGATGGTGAACCAGAACTTCGCCTACGACATCGGCATGACGGTGTGGCGCGTGCTCGGCGGTTTCGCCATCGCCGCCGTGCTGGCCGTGCCGCTGGGCGTGATGATGGGAGCCTACAAGCCGGTGGAGGCGTTCTTCGAGCCCTTCGTCAGTTTTGCGCGTTACCTGCCGGCGTCGGCCTTCATTCCGCTGCTGATCCTGTGGGCCGGCATCGGCGAGGCGCAGAAACTCAGCGTCATCTTCATCGGCAGCTTCTTCCAGCTGGTGCTGATGTTCGCGGTGGCGGTGGGCAACACCCGGCGCGACCTGGTCGAGGCGGCCTACACGCTGGGCGCGCTCGACCGCGGCATCGTGACCCGCGTGTTGCTGCCCAGCGCCGCGCCCGAGATCGCCGAGACGCTGCGCATGGTGCTGGGCTGGGCCTGGACCTACGTCATCGTCGCCGAACTGATCGGTGCCTCCAGCGGCATCGGCCACATGATCACCGACAGCCAGGCCTTGCTGGCGACCGACCAGATCATCTTCGGCATCATCGTGATCGGCATCATCGGGCTGGTCACCGACCTTGCATTCAAGGCGCTGAACCGCAAGCTGTTTCCATGGGCCCGGCTATGAGCCGCCGGGCCGTTCCCAAGGCGAATGGCCCCGGAGTGCGCAGCACGAAGGGGATTCTGATGAGCCGCCGGGCCGTTCCCAAGGCGAATGGCCCCGGAGTGCGCAGCACGAAGGGGTTCCTCCCGACTACCAGCGCCTTTTTCGCATGACGATTCTTTCCATCTCCCAGGTCTCCAAGACCTTTCCCGGTGCCGGCGGCGGCACGACCGCGTTGCAGGCCACCGACCTGCAGGTGGCCGAGAACGACTTCATCACCATCCTGGGGCCTTCGGGCTGCGGCAAGAGCACGCTGCTGCGCATGGTGGCCGGGCTCGACGCACCCACCACCGGGCAGATCATGCTCGACGGCAAGCCGGTGACCGGCCCCGGCGCCGACCGCGGCATGGTGTTCCAGAGCTACACCTTGTTCCCCTGGCTCAGCGTGGTGCAGAACGTGTGTTTCGGCCTGCGCGAAAAAGGCCTGGCGCAGCAGGAGCAACTCGCCATCGCGCACCAGTTCATCGGCAAGGTCGGGCTCAAGGGTTTCGAGAACCATTTCCCGAAGCAGCTCTCGGGCGGCATGCAGCAACGCACCGCTCTGGCGCGCGCGCTGGCCAATGATCCGCGCATCCTGCTGATGGACGAACCTCTTGGTGCCCTCGACCACCAGACGCGCGAGCTGATGCAGGAGCTGCTGCTCGGCATCTGGGTGGCCGAGCGCAAGACGGTGCTGTTCGTCACGCACGACATCGACGAGGCCGTGTTCATGGGCAGCCGCGTCATGGTCATGAGTGCGCGCCCGGGCCGCATCAAGCTCGACCGCCCGGTGGCGCTGGACCATCCGCGCCACTACAACGTCAAGACCACGCCGGTGTTCGTGGAGCTCAAGGCCGAGCTGACCGAGCAGGTGCGCGCGGAGGTGCTGGCGGCGCAGGCGGCCGCAGCCTGACCCACCGGGTCGCGGCGCCGGCCGGGCATGGCGTGTCCGGCCACGGCGGCCGGAATGCCGGCCCCCGGGTTTACCCGGACGCTTCCTAGAAATCCGGCTCTATTTCAGGGCCTGTCCGGGTCGGCGCCCGGAATATGACGCAAAATAGAACGACCGTTCGTTTTATTCTGCTCCGATGTCCATTTCCCATCTTCCCCGCCGCCGGGCCACCGGCGAAGGCGCGGCTCCCGCGGCCAAGGAGGCGCGCGCGTCGCTCAAGGGCCAGCAGACCAAGGCGGCCATCGTCGACACCGCCTTGCGCCTGGCCAACCGGCTCGGCCTGGAGGGCCTGAGCATCGGCGCCGTGGCCGAGATGATGCAGATGAGCAAGTCCGGCGTGTTCGCGCATTTCGGCGCGCGCGAGGAGTTGCAGATCTCGGTGGTGCGCGAGCATTTCCACCGTTTCGAGCAGGAAGTCTTCATGCCGGTGCTGGCGCTGCCACGCGGACTGCCGCGGGTCGAGGCCTTGTTCGCGAACTGGATGAAGCGGGTGGCGTTCGAGATCGAGTCGGGCTGCATCTTCATCAGCGGCGCGGTCGCGTTCGACGATCAGCCCGGCCCGGTGCGCGATGCGCTGGCCGAATCGGTCAATACCTGGCTGGACGCGTACCGCCGCGCCGTGTTGCTGGCACGGGACGAAGGTCACCTGCGCGCGGACGTCGACGCCGACCAGATGGTCTACGAGATCCACGGCCTGATCCTGGCGCTGCACTACGAGGCGCGTTTCCTGCAGAAGCCGGGCTCGATCGCGCGGGCGCACGCCGGTTTCGCCCATGTGTTGTCCACCTACGGCGCGGCCACGTCCGCGGCCGCCAGTCCGGCCGTGCGGGGCCGCTGAGCACCGACCCGCCGTGCCCCCATTCGTTTGTTTGTCTTTCTGTCTTTCCAGGAGTTGAATCCATGCCCACCTATACCCCGCCCTTGCGCGACATGCAGTTCGTGATGCACGAAGTCCTCAAGGTCTGCGACGACTACCAGGCCATGCCGCGCCACGCCGAGATCGACGCCGAGACCATCGACGCGGTGCTCGAGCAGGCCGGCAAGTTCGCCGCCGAGGTTGCGCTGCCGCTCAACGTCAGCGGAGACGCCGAGGGTTGCAAACTGGACGTCAAGACCCATGCGGTGACCGCACCCAAGGGCTTCAAGGAGGCGTATGCGCAGTTCGTCGCCGGCGGCTGGCCGGGCCTGAGCTGCGACACCGAGTTCGGCGGCCAGGGCCTGCCGCTGGTGGTCAACCAGTGCCTGTACGAGATGCTGAACTCGACCAACCAGGCCTGGACCATGTACCCGGGCCTGACGCACGGCGCCTACGCCGCGCTGCATTCCTACGGCACCGACGCGCAGAAGAAGACCTACCTGCACAAGATGACCAGCGGCGAGTGGACCGGCACCATGTGCCTGACCGAACCCCATTGCGGCACCGACCTGGGCCTGATGCGCACCAAGGCCGAGCCGCAGACCGACGGCACGTATCGCATCACCGGCAACAAGATCTTCATCAGCGCCGGCGAAC
>JBFIDI010000614.1:0-3277 GCA_041581405.1 Burkholderiaceae bacterium | reverse complement strand
TTGAGCACGACCCAGGCGTTGAACGGCGACAAGGTCATGCCGGCGCTGCGCAGCACCGGCAGCAAGGTCTCGTCGACCATCTTCTTCGTGCCGCACAAGGCGCCGGCCATCACGCGTCCCTGGCCGTCGAGGTATTTGGTGCCCGAATGCACGACCAGGTCGGCGCCAAGCTCGACCGGGCGCTGCAGCACCGGCGTGCAGAAGCAGTTGTCGACCACCAGCATCGCACCGGCGTTGTGCGCGATGTCGGCCAGAGCGCGGATGTCACACAGGTCGGTCAGCGGGTTGGTCGGCGTCTCGGCGAACAACAGCCGCGTGTTCGGCTGGATCGCGGCCCGCCACTGCGCCGTGTCGGTCTGCGAGACGAAGGTGCTCTGCACGCCGAACTTGCCGAACTCGCTGCCGATCAGCTTGATCGTCGAGCCGAACATCGAATGCGAGCAGATGACGTGGTCGCCGGCCTTGAGCAGGCCCATGCACATCAACAGGATGGCCGACATGCCACTGGCGGTGGCGATGGCGGCCTCGGTGCCCTCGAGCGCGGCCAGTCGCAACTCCATGCTGGTCACGGTCGGATTGCCCAGGCGGCTGTAGGTATAACCCTCCTCCTCGCCGGCGAACCGGCGCGCCGCCGTTTCGGCGTCCGGTTGCACGTATCCGCTGGTCAGGTACAGGGCCTCGGCGTTTTCCCCGTACTGGCTGCGCGCAACGGCGGCGTGTACCGCCAGCGTGTCGCGGTGCAGCGGGCGATCGGATCGGCTGTCGTCGGTCATCGGGCCACCGCCTTGCTCTTGCCGGCCGCCGGGGCCTCGTCGCCATCGTCGTCGTCACCACCACCGGACTCGATGCGGCTGGCGCTCATGCGCGCGATGTCGGCCGCGGTGATGTCGCCCGTCACGTAGACGCCGTCGAAACACGAGGCATCGAATCCGGTGATGGCCGGGTTCAGGCTGCCGACGGCCTTCTTCATGGCCTCGACGTCCTGGTAGATCAGCGCGTCGCAGCCGATGATCTGCTGGATCTCGGCCACGCTGCGGTTGTGCGCCACCAGTTCCTCGGCGGTGGGCATGTCGATGCCGTACACATTGGGATACCGCACCGGCGGCGCGGCGCTGGCCAGGTAGACCTTGCGGGCTCCGGCATCGCGGGCCATCTGCACGATCTCGCGGCTGGTGGTGCCGCGCACGATGGAGTCGTCCACCAGCAACACGGTGCGCCCCTTGAACTCGCTGCTGATCGCATTGAGCTTCTGGCGCACCGACTTCTTGCGCACCGCCTGCCCCGGCATGATGAAGGTACGACCGACGTAGCGGTTCTTGACGAAGGCTTCGCGGTACGGCAGGCCCAGCACCTGGGCCAGTTGCGCGGCGCTCGGCCGGCTCGATTCGGGAATCGGGATCACCACGTCGATCTGGTTCGGCGGCACGGTGGAGACGACACGCTTGGCCAGCGTGGTTCCCAGGTTGAGCCGCGCCTGGTAGACCGAAATACCGTCCATCGTGGAATCGGGACGGGCCAGGTACACGTATTCGAAGATGCACGGATTCAGGCGCACCTGTTCGGCGCATTGCTGCGCATGCAGCTTGCCGTTCAGGTCGATGAACACCGCCTCGCCCGGATCGATGTTGCGCACGAACTGGTGCGCCGTGCCTTCCATCACGACCGACTCGCTGGCCACCAGCATCGTGTCGTCGCCCTGCCCCAGGCACAGGGGCCGGATGCCGTACGGGTCGCGAAACGCCAGCACGCCGTGGCCGGCGATCACCGCGATGACGGCATACGAACCGCGCACCCGGCGGTGCACGTTGCGCACTGCGGCGAACAGGTCGGCCGGCTGCAGCGGCAGGCCCCGCGTGACGGTCTCGATCTCGTGCGCCAGCACGTTGAGCAGCACCTCGGAGTCGCTCTCGGTATTGATGTGCCGGTGGTCGGTCAGGAACAACTCGGACTTGAGTGCCTGGGCATTGGTCAGGTTGCCGTTGTGCACCAGCACGATGCCGAACGGCGCATTCACGTAGAACGGCTGCGCCTCCTCCTCGCTGTAGGCGTCGCCGGCGGTCGGGTAACGCACCTGCCCCAGGCCGCTGTTGCCCGGCAGGGCCCGCATGTTGCGGGTGCGGAACACGTCACGCACCAGGCCCTTGGCCTTGTGGATGAAGAACTTGCGATCGAGCTGCGTCACGATGCCGGCGGCATCCTGGCCGCGGTGCTGCAACAGCAACAAGGCGTCGTAGATCAGCTGATTGACCGGAGTGTTACTGACAACACCTACTATTCCGCACATACATCCGTCCTGGTTGCTTGCATTGGTTTCGCCGGCGACCAGGCCGGCCGGGCCTCGTCGGCCCGATGTTCATTCAGGGCAGATACCTGCCAAATTCGTGCGGCAGGACCGGCTTGAGGCCCTTGACCGTGGCCGAGGCCCATTGCCCCGAGACCGATTGCGTCCACCAGGCGTCATGCTGCATCGGCGTCATGCCGACCAGCACGGCCGCCACCAGCATCAGGACCACGCCGCGCAACGCGCCGAAGATGGCCCCCAGCACCCGATCGGCCGGGCGCAGGCCCGCCACCTGGAACAGGCGGCTGATCAGCCACGTGACCAGGGAGCCGGCAAACATCGCGATGATGAACACGACGACGAAACCGGCCGCGTACTGGATGGTCTCGGTCGCGCCGGCCATCGGCAACCACTGCGCGGCCACCGGCGCGAACCACTGCGCCAGGAAAAACGCAGCCACCCAGGTTCCCAGCGACAACACCTCGTAGACCAGGCCGCGCCAGGCGCCGATCAGCAATGACAAGGCCAATACCACGAGAAATATCCAGTCCAGGGCAACCATCGGTACGGGCGCGGCGCTACAGGGTCAGGATGGCTGCGGTCAGCTTGAGCTTGCGGATCTTCTCGGCCGCCTTCTCGGCCTCCGCCCGGTCCGAGAACGGGCCCACCCGGACCCGGGTCCGGTCGCCCTCGGACGTACCCACGACCTGGGTATACGTCTTCAGTCCGGCGGCCTCGACCCGGCGTCGCACATCGCGCACCTTGGCGGCATCGGCGAACGCGCCGATCTGCACGACGAAACGCTCGTCGGACGCCGCCGCGGACTTGGCGGGTGTCTTGGGCGGCTCGTTGGCGGCGGTCCTGGCCGGTGCCGGCGGCGCGGCGGCGGCGGCGGCCTGTTCCGCCGGCGTGCGGCCCTCGAGCAGGGCACGCGCCTTCTTGGCATCGAGTGCGCGGATCTCGGGCACCTCGGCCGCGGCCTTGGGCGCAGCGGGT
>JBFIDI010000613.1:0-3279 GCA_041581405.1 Burkholderiaceae bacterium | reverse complement strand
GAGCGCGTTCCTGCGCCAGATGGACTGGCTGGCCGATGCCTGCACGCGCAACCCGCCGGTGCCGGGGCGGCCGCCGGTACGGTTGCCGGGACAAGGCGGCATGGCGCGGCGCACGGCCCAACACGCCGAAGGCGTCGCGCTGCACCCCAGCATCGCCCCGATGCTGCGGCCGTTCTGCGACAAGTACGCAAGCGCGTTCCCGGCGCCGGTCTGAGCCGACGCTGGCCGGGGCGCGCAGGCCCGGGGCGGCGACAATAGCCCCGTGGCCATACCCCAGTCATTCATCCAGGAACTCGTTGCGCGCGCCGACGTGGTGGACATCGTCGGCCGCTACGTCCAGCTGAAGAAAACCGGGGCCAATTTCTCCGGCTTGTGCCCGTTCCATTCCGAGAAATCGCCGTCGTTCACGGTCAGTCCGACCAAGCAGTTCTACCACTGCTTCGGCTGCGGCAAGAACGGCAACGCCATCGGATTCCTGATGGACCACACCGGCATGGGGTTCATCGACGCGGTCAAGGAACTGGCGGGCCAGTACGGCATGCAGGTGCCCGAGGAGGATCTCTCGCCCGAGCAACGAGCCCGCGCGGCCGAGCAGCGCCAGAAGCAGAACACGCTGACCGACGTGCTGGAGAAGGCCGGCGAGGCGTATCGCAAGCATCTCAAGGATGCCAGCCGGGCCATCGACTATTGCAAGCGACGCGGCCTGAGCGGGGAGATCGCGCGCCGCTTCGGCCTGGGTTACGCACCGCAGGGCTGGCGCAGCCTGGCCAGCGTGTTCCCCAGCTACGAGGATCCGCTGCTGGTCGAGAGCGGGCTCGTGATCGTCGGCCAGGACGACAACGGCGGCGAGGACAAACGTTACGACCGGTTTCGCGACCGGCTGATGTTCCCGATCCGCAACGTCAAGGGCGAATGCATCGGTTTCGGCGGCCGGGTGCTCGGCGACGAGAAACCCAAGTACCTCAATTCGCCCGAAACCCCGGTGTTCCACAAGGGCCGCGAGTTGTACGGCCTGTTCGAGGCCCGAACCGCGTTGCGCGAACAGGGTTTCGCGCTCGTGACCGAAGGCTACATGGACGTGGTGGCACTGGCCCAGCTCGGATTCCCGAACGCGGTGGCCACGCTGGGCACGGCCTGCACGGCAGACCACGTGCAGAAGCTGTTCCGCTTCACCGACGCCGTGGTGTTCAGTTTCGACGGTGACGCGGCAGGCCGGCGCGCCGCGCGCAAGGCGCTGGAAGCCGCCCTGCCCCATGCCGGCGACACCCGCAACGTCAAGTTCCTGTTCCTGCCGCCCGAACACGACCCGGACAGTTTCATCCGGGCCCATGGCAAGGACGGGTTCGCCCGCTGCATCGCCGACGCCGTGCCGCTGAGCCGCTTCCTGATCGACGCCGCCCGCGACGGCTGCGACCTGCTGACGGCCGAGGGCCGATCGCTGATGGCGAGCAACGCCCGGCCGTTGTGGAGCCTGTTGCCGGACGGGGCCCTGAAGCGCCAGTTGCTCGGCGAGATCGCGGCCCTGGTGCAGCTGCCGTCGCGCGAGTTGACCGAGTTGTGGACACCCGCCGCGGCTCCGGCGGCTGCCGCGCAGACGCGCGACACACGGCCGCCGCCCGCGGATGGATACGAGGGCGGCGCCGGCCATCGTCCGCGGGGGCGCTGGAACCGGACACCGTCCCTGCCCCGTCCGCCCGGGCGGGTGATGCCCGCCAGCCGGGCCGACCACGCCGCACGCGTCCTGCTTGGCCACCTGGCGGCCTGGGACCTGTTCTCGGCCGAGGATCACGCAATGTTGTGCCAGTTGCCGGCACCCCACGGACCGCTGTTCGTCTGGCTCGAACATGCCTTGCACGAACACGGACCACAACCCTGGGGTGCGCTGCGCGAGGGCCTGCGCGACCATGCCTGCGAGGAACTCGCCCTGCGCGTGATGGCCGACCCGCAACTGGCGTCCATCGACGACCAGAAGGATGCGGTCGACGAATTGCGCAACCTGCTGCGCCGCATGCTGATCGAACACCTCAAGTCCCAGGAGACGCTGGCCATCGAAGCCGCCGCCAACGACCCCGCGGCACTGGCCCGGTATCGCGAGTTGCAGGCCCGCCGGCTCGGGCTCGAATCGTCCGATCCACCCGCCCCGTAACGGGTCGGCGACAACGTCCGGCCCTGGCACCAACAGGGCCAAAAGCCGCAGAAACAGTCACTTCCGACGGTTTGCACGGTATAATCCACCGTTTTCCGCGCAAGAGCGACAGCAGCACCTCCGGGCCCGGCCAACCGATGACGACGTTCACGACCGGCCAACCTACCGCAAGGACTGCACACCAAATGATCGCCCATCCATCTTGCCGGGTTCGACCTTGTCTGCTCCACCACCGTCTGCGCGCCGTGCCCGGGCGCCGGTCTTCTTTGTTTTTTTGATGCCTTGAGGTTGTCCATGCCTGCTCAAAAGTCGCCGAAGTCTGTATCGCCCGTTGACAAACGTGTTGCCGCTGGCAAATCCAAGGCAGCCGCGAAATCGGCCGCCAAGGTGCCTGCAAAGGCCACCGCAGCAGCCAAGACTGCCACCCCGACTACGAAGAAAGCCTCGCCCGTGCCAGCATCCAAGACCGCATCCACGACCACCGCCAAGGAAAAGAAAGCCGCTGCGCTGGCGGCCGATCCCACCAAGGCTACGGCCACGGCCGAACCGGTCGCCAAGAAGAAGCCCGGCCGTCCGCCCAAGGCCGCATCGGCCAAGCCCGGCGTGCCGGCGCGCACCGGTGCCAAGCGTGGTCCCAAGCCCAAGGGCAGCCTGATCGACGATGACGGCGACAACGACGACATCATCGACGACGAACCCGAAGAGCAGACGGAGGCCTCGACCAGCCCCGCGGAAAAGGTCAAGCCGCTGCGCATGAAGATCAGCAAGGCGAAGGAACGCGCCTTGATGAAGGAGTTCGGTCTCGACGAGACCGTGTTGTCCGAAGAAGACCTGATCAAGCGCCGGCTGCAGCTCAAGGCCCTGCTCAAGCTCGGCAAGACGCGCGGCTACCTGACCCACGGCGAGATCTCCGACCACCTGCCCGACAAGCTGGTCGACGCCGAGACCATGGAGGTCGTGATCTCCATGCTCAACGACATGGGCGTAGCGGTCTACGAACAGACGCCGGACGCCGAGACGCTGCTGCTCAACAACACCAGCGGATCGACGACCGAGGAAGAAGCCGAGGAAGAAGCCGAAGCCGCCTTGTCCACCGTGGACAGCGAATTCGGTCGCACCACCGACCCGGTGCG
>JBFIDI010000612.1:0-3283 GCA_041581405.1 Burkholderiaceae bacterium | reverse complement strand
GCGATGGACATCAACGTGCCGATCGGCTGCGGCGACGTGGCGGTGTTCCCCGGCGACGTCATCGTCGGCGACCGCGAAGGCGTGTTCGTGATCCCGGCGCACCTGGCCGACGAGGTCGCCGACGAAGCGGTGGAGATGACCGCGTTCGAAGACTTCGTCACCGAAGAGGTGCGCAAGGGCCGCTCCATCATCGGCCTGTACCCGGCGACGCAGCAGCAGTCGAAGGACGACTTCGCCGCCTGGCGCAAGGCCAACGGACGCTGACGCAGCCGCGTCGGCTCAAGCCACCTGGCGCTGCGGCTCGGAGAACATCTCCTCCATCTGCTTGCGGATCCGGTAGGCGTGGGTCGACGTGTCCATTGCCACGTCGGCCCAGCACAGGCTCTGGCCCTTGGCCACCGGGCGCACCACCTTGACGTCGTGCGCCAGCCCCAGTGGCAGGCCGCCCAGTTGCACCGAGGTATCGGCCGGCAGCAGCTTGCCCCACACGGTGTAGCCCCCCTCGCCGTCGAGCATGTCGCCCGGCAGGAGGTCACGCTTGGCGGTGGCCACCACGTCGGCATTCCAGCAATTGGCCACGCCGGTGGGTTCGCCGCGCAGCGCGACGGACGCCACCGACATGCCGACCTCCAGACCGATCAGGTGCCAGCGCTTGTACAGCGTGAAATAGCGCCCGCTCGGGTCGGTGTGCGCGTTGTATTCCTCGAAACAGTTCTTGATGTAGTCGGTCTCGGCCTCCACCGTGACCCACACGCCCATACGGATGTCGTACGGGATCTTGCGGCCATCGGCTTCGAGCGACGAGATCACCTCGACCATGCCCTTGCGCTCGAGCACGCCGCCTTCGGCTATCGGCCGGGTCACGAAGGGAATGTCCTCGACACTGGCCGGTGGGTACAACAATCCGTTCGACGGCACCGCGAGCCCGGTCGCGTTGGCCACCGCGGTGCATTCGATCGATGGTTTCGAGCCATCGAGGAAGCTGTTGAACATCTTGGGATTGAGGCCACCCCGCAGGGCCTGCTCCGGCGTCAGGCCGTAGTTGCCCCATACCGTCTCCGGCGTCGACGCGCAGAAATGCGGCAACCACTTGTGTCCGCGACCGGCGGCCACGACGGGGAAGCCGCAGGTACGTGCCCAATCCACCAGGTCACAGATCAGCGCCGGCTGGTCGCCGAAGGCCAGCGAATACACGACACCGGCATCCCGGGCCTTGCGCGCCAGCAACGGTCCGCAGAACGCGTCGGCTTCGACCGTGACGTTGACGACATGCTTGCCATGGGCAAACGCCTCCAGGCAATGGTCGACCGCGGCAATCGGATGGCCGGTGCATTCGACAACGACATCGATCGCCGGATGCCGCACCAGCGCCTGCCAGTCCTCGCCGATATGCGTGTGGCCGGTCTTGATTGCCTCGTCGAGCGATGCCGCCTGCGTGCGCCCGGCATCCCATCCCACGCGCGCCAGATTCGTACGCGCCGCGTCCGGCGACAGGTCGGCGATGCCCACCAGTTGTACGCCGGGCGTGCGCGGGATCTGCGCCAGGTACATCGAGCCGAACTTGCCGGCGCCGATCAGGCCGACCCGCACCGGCTTGCCATCGGCAGCGCGGCGCTGCAGTTGCGCGAAAAGACTCATGCGACCTCCTTGATCTCGCCAAACGGCACCGACGATGTCTGCAAGGCACTGGCCGGCATGCCGTCTTTCCACGGCACGTCGACCGGATAGTCTTTCAGCAGGCAGTCGTCGGGCAGGCAGTCGATCGGCGTGAAGTCGCGATGCGCAATGTATTCCGGCCGCTTGTGGCGCCGGATGTGGTTGCTGACTGCACACAGGCTCAGGTAGACGCTGACCCGGTTCCATGGCGACAGGTTGCTGCTCGACGCGTGCACCAGGCAGCTGTGAAACAGGATCATCGAGCCGGCCGGCCCCTTGGGCGAAACAATGCCGCCGTTCTTGCCACCGGCGCGTTCGACCAGTTGGCGGATCAGGTCGTTGTCGACCGTCCACAGCGGATAACTGGTGGTGGTCAGGTCGTGTTTCGCGTCGATCACGCCCTTCTTGTGGCTGCCGGGAATGAACATCAGCGGACCGTTGAACTCGTTTACATCGTCGAGAAAGATCGCCACATTCATCGCGCGCTCGGTCGGCATCATGTCGTCGTTGAGCCAGGTACCGTAGTCCTGGTGCCACTGCCACACGTCGCCTTCGAACGCCATCTTGCCGTTGACCTTGAACTGGTGCATGTAGAGTTCTTCGCCGAACAACTCCTGTACCGGCTCGACCATGCGCGGGTGGCGCGCCAGCCGCGCAAATGGTTCGCTGACCATGTGCGCGGCAAAATTCGTGCGCACCGCATCCTTGCCTTTTTCGCGCACGTTGTAGGCCTCGCGCCGGCTGTACAGCTCCGGCACCGCATCGGTCAACGACTTAACCTCGTCGGGCCGGAACAGGCCCGGAAAAAACAGATACCCATCTCGCTCGAATTGAGCGTGTTGCTCCGCCGTCAGTCTCATCGCGTGTCTCCTCGGCTCTCGGCCAGTACGTGGTTCAGGATCTCGGTCAGGTTGTCGCTGGCACGCTCGGCGTGGCCGGTGATCAGCGCCGCGGCGCGTTCGCCTTCGCCGCCTGCGATCGCGTCGGCGATGGCCTCGTGTTCATCCCACAAGGCATCGCGTTGCCTGGACAGCTGCAACACCGCGCCCATGACGCGGCGCAGATGGCGCCAATGCGCATGGGCGCTTTGTGCGATCAGGTCATTGCCCGACGCGCCATAGATCGCGTCATGAAAAGCGATGTCGGCGTCGACCATGGCCTTGACGTTATTTCCGTTGGCAGCCTTGCGCCCCTGGGCGATCAGCTTCGGGTCGATCCGGAACCGATGCGCCGCCGCCAGTCGCGCTGCCAGCGCGTCGAGCGCCCCGCGCACCTGGTAGATCTTGACAATCCAGTCCGGATCGAGCGGCGCCACCAGCAGGCCACGCCCCGGCGCGTCGCTGACAAATCCGTCCTTCTTGAGCAGGCGCAGCGCCTGCAGTACCGGCTGGCGTGACACCGCCAGTTGCGCTGCGATGTCTTCCTGGGTGATGCGCTGGCCCGGCGCGAGCGAACCGTCGCTGATCGCGTCGAACAGCCGTGTATAGACCTGCTCGACCAGATCGGGCGCGGGATCGAGCTTGATGAGTTGGGCGGGCATGGCAGCGAAGGATTACCGAATTCTGAAGTCTGTATACAGAATACAGCTGTCCGTGACCCATGTCAACCGTGGCCGGCAAACGCGTCG
>JBFIDI010000611.1:0-3321 GCA_041581405.1 Burkholderiaceae bacterium | reverse complement strand
GGCATCGCGCTGGGCGTGGCGGCGCTGATCATCGTGCTCAGCGTCATGAACGGCTTCCAGAAGGAGGTGCGCGACCGCATGCTGGGCGTGGTCTCGCACATCGAGATCTATGCCGCCGACGGCGCGGCCTTGCCCGACCTGGAACGCACGCTGGCCGAAGCCAAGGCCAGCACCCAGGTGATCGGGGCGGCGCCCTTCGTGTTCGCCCAGGGCCTGCTGGCGCGCGGCGAGGACATGAAGGCCACGCTGGTGCGCGGCATCGACCCGCAGCGCGAACTCGACGTCACCGACCTGGGCCGGGCCATGGGCCGCAGCGGGCTGGCGCGGCTGGTGCCGGGTTCCTTCGGCATCGTGCTCGGTGGCGAGCTGGCGCGTGCGCTGGGCGTGCGCGAAGGCGACAACGTCACGCTGATCACGCCCAGCGGGCAGGTCACACCGGCCGGCGTGGTGCCGCGGCTCAAGCAGATGACGGTAGTGGGCACCTTCGACTCGGGGCATTTCGAATACGACTCGGCGCTGGCGTTGATGCACATGGACGACGCGGCGCTGATCTACCGCCTCGAGGGGCCGACCGGCGTGCGGCTCAAGCTGCGCGACCTGCACCAGGCGCGCGAAGTCGCCGCCGAGCTGGCCGGCACGATGAGCGGCCGGCTGGTGATCCGCGACTGGACGCGCCAGAACCGGACCTGGTTCGCCGCAGTGCAGGTCGAAAAACGCATGATGTCCATCATCCTGACGCTGATCGTCGCGGTGGCGGCGTTCAACCTGGTCAGCACGCTGGTGATGACGGTGACCGACAAGCGCGCCGACATCGCCATCCTGCGCACGCTGGGCGCGAGCCCGCGCTCCATCATGGGCATCTTCGTCGTGCAGGGCGCGATGGTCGGCGTCATCGGCACGCTGGCCGGGCTGGCGCTGGGGCTGGGCGTGGCGTTCAACATCGACGTCATCGTGCCGGCGCTCGAGCAGTTGCTGGGCGCGACCTTCCTGCCCAAGGACATCTACCTGATCAGCCGCATGCCCAGCGACCCGCAACAGGCCGACATCGTGCCGATCGCGCTGATCTCGCTGGTACTGGCCTTCCTGGCCACGATTTATCCGAGCTGGCGCGCCAGCCGCGTCAACCCGGCCGAGGCCCTGCGGTATGAGTAAAGATGTCGTGTTGAAGGCCGAAGGCCTGACCAAGCGGTTCAGCGAAGGCCGGCTCGACGTGACAGTGTTGAACGGCGTCGAACTGCAGGTTCACGCCGGCGACACGCTGGCCATCGTGGGGGCCTCGGGTTCGGGCAAGAGCACCTTGCTGCACCTGCTCGGCGCGCTCGATGCGCCGACCAGCGGCAGCGTGCAGCTGATGGGGCAGGACCTGTCCACCCGCAGCCCCGGCGAACAGGGCCGGCTGCGCAACCGGCACCTGGGGTTCGTCTACCAGTTCCACCACCTGTTGCCGGAATTCACCGCGCTGGACAACGTCGCCATGCCGCTGTGGATCCGCCGCATGGCGCCCGCCGAGGCGGCCCGCGCCGCGACCGCCACTCTGGCCAGCGTCGGTCTGCAGGACCGGTTGCAGCACCGGCCCTCGGAACTCTCCGGCGGCGAGCGCCAGCGCGTCGCGATCGCCCGCGCGCTGGTCACCCAGCCGGCCTGCGTGCTGGCCGACGAGCCCACCGGCAACCTGGACCGCAGCACCGCCGACGGCGTGTTCGAACTGATGATGGGCCTGGCCCGGGACCAGGGAACCGCCTTTGTCGTTGTCACGCACGACGAGAGCCTGGCGGCGCGGTGCGCGCGGCAGTACCGGCTGGATCGCGGGACGTTGACGGCGGCGGGGTGATTGGACGGGTCCGACCCGATCCGACGCGGGCCGCCAGCCGGATCACAGGATCCGGTTGAACCACGCCAGCGACAACGCCGCCGACACCATCGCCAGGATGGACGCGACCAGCGCCAGCAGGCCGGAGATTTCGGTCTCCTTCTTCTCGACCGTCAGCCGCGAGCTCAGTTTCTCGTAGACCTGCTTGAGGTTCTCGGCGGTGCCGGCGTAGAAATATTCGGCCTGGGTCTGCAGCGCGATCGCCTTGAGCGTAGGTTCGTCGAGCCGCACCCGCATCGACCATCCCTCGAAGCCGATGGTCTCGCCCTCGACGGTGCCGACACCGACCGTATAGACGCGCACGCCGCGTTCGGCGGCCATCTTGCTCGCTTCCATCGAGTCGATACCGGTGGTGCGTTGCCCGTCGGTGAGCAGGATGATGGCGGCCGAGTTGTACGAGCCCGGTGGCACCGGCACGAATTCTTTCTTCGGGTTCTTGGGCTTGACCTGGTCGATCGAGATGCCGCGCTGGCGCGCGGTGCCGTAGGTCAGCGCCGTGAGGTCGATGCCTTCTTCCGGGAAGATCTCGGCCAGCGCCACCACCATGGCGCTGCCGATGGCGGTGGCGCGCTGCAGCTGGAACTTGTCGATGGCCGTGACCAGGTCTTCGCGGCTCAGCGTCGGGGGCTGGACGACGGATGCGGTGCCGGCGAAGGCCACGATGCCCACGCGCACGTTGCGCGGCAGATCCTTGAGGAAGGCCTTGGCGGCGTCCTGCGATGCGACCAGCCGGTTCGGCTTGACGTCGGTGGCGCGCATGCTGCCCGAGACGTCCATGGCCAGGATGATGGTCTCCTGCGTCGAGGGCAGGGAGATGACGGCGAACGGGCGCGAGGCGGCCAGCAGCATCGCGGTGATGGCGAGCAGGAACAGGACCGGCGGCACGTGGCGGCGCCAGTGCATGCCCGCGCCCATGGCCTCCTTGACGATGGACAGGCTGGCGTAACGCAGCGCGAGTTTCTTCTTGCGCCGCAGCAGCCAGATGTAGACCGCCACCAGCACCGGAACGGCCAGCATCAGCCACAGGAACTGGGGCCACATGAAGGTCACGGGGATTTCCATACCGATACTCCTCCTGGTCAGCCGGCCGCCACTGCGCGTGTTGACATGACCGCACTGGCCCCCGACAGCCGGCTGCGGCGCTTGCGCAGATCGGCAAATCGCATCACTGCCTGTACGAGGTCGTCGTCGGTGGAAAGTTCCAGCGTATCGACGCCGGACTGCGCGAAGGACTGGCGCAGGTCGGCTTCGCGTTGTGCGGCAATGCGGGCGAAACGCTTGCGAAACCCGGCGTCATGCGTGTCGACCAGCAGTTGCTCGCCGGTTTCGGCGTCGCGGATCGGCACCATACCCAGGTCCGGCAGGTCGAGCTCCATCGGGTCGAGCAGCCGGATCGCGACCACGTCGTGGCGCTGCGCCAGTTCGCCCAGCGGCTTTTCCCAGCCCGGCGC
>JBFIDI010000610.1:0-3321 GCA_041581405.1 Burkholderiaceae bacterium | reverse complement strand
GTCGCTGAGCAGCACGGTATGGAACTGGGTTGCGATCTCCAGGTAGTCGTTCTGCGAACGCGGGCCGCCGCACAGCACCTTGAAGTCGAACCACACCACGCCGCCGGCGCGCCGGCGCGCGGTGATCTGGCGCGCCTCGATATGCAGCACGGGATCTTCGTCATGGGCTTCGGCCAGGCGCTCGAACGCCTCGGTCATCGCCGCGTCGGCCTCGGGCCCGTTGGGCACGTGGTAGAAGACGACGTCCTCGAGCGCACGCAGCCGGTAGTCGGTGCCGTCCCCGATCGGGACCACCGCCAGCTTCTCGTTGAGCAAGGCGATGGCCGGCAGGATCCGGGCGCGGTGCAGGCCGTTGGGATACAGGTCATCCGGCCGGAAATTCGACGTGGTGACGAATCCGACCCCCTGCGCGAACAAGGCCTCGAGCAGCCGATGCAGGATCATCGCATCGGTGATGTCGGCAACGTGGAACTCGTCGAAGCAGATCAGGCGGTACTTGCGCGCCATCTGCCGCGCCAGTTCGTCCAGCGGATCCACCGTGCCCTGCAGCAGAGCCAGCTGGCGGTGCACCTCGCGCATGAACTCGTGGAAATGCAGGCGGGTCTTGCGCTTGACGCCGACCGCGTTGTAGAAGCAGTCCATCAGGAAGCTCTTGCCGCGTCCGACACCGCCGTACATGTAGACGCCGCGCGGGATCTCCGGACGGTTGAGCAGCTTCTTGATGCGGTTCGAGCGCTTGGACAGGTAGGTCTTCCAGTCGCGCGCACAACGCTCGAGTTCGTCGATGACGGCGAGCTGGCCCGGATCGCTCTTGTAGCCGCGCAGCGCCAGTTCGCGGTCGTACGCCGCTCGCACCCCCCCCGTCATGCACGCGGCTCCACGCCGACGCCGTCGCTGGGCAGCACCGTGGTGGTCAGAAGTTCAACGCGCGCTTGTCGACCGCCAGCGCCGCTTCCTTGGTCGACTCGCTGAGCGACGGATGCGCATGGCAGATACGCGCGATGTCTTCGCTGCTGGCGCGGAAGGCCATCGCCACGACACATTCCGCGATCAGTTCGCTGGCCATGGGGCCGACGATATGCACGCCCAGGATCTCGTCCGTGGTCGCGTCCGCCAGCATCTTCACCATGCCGGTCGTGTCGCCGAGTGCGCGGGCCCGTCCGTTGGCCAGGAACGGGAACGTGCCGCTGCGATACGCCGTGCCCGCCTCCTTGAGCTGCTGCTCCGTCTGGCCGACCCAGGCGATTTCCGGGCTGGTGTAGATGACCCAGGGGATGATGTTGAAGTCGACGTGCCCGTGCTGGCCGGCGATGCGTTCTGCCACGGCCACGCCCTCTTCCTCCGCCTTGTGCGCCAGCATCGGGCCTCGCACGACGTCGCCCACGGCCCAGACGTTGGGCAGGTTGGTCTTGCATTCGGCATCGACGGTGATCGCACCGCGCTCGTCCAGCGCCAGGCCCACGGCCTCGGCGTTCAGGCCGGTCGTGTTCGGCACCCGGCCGATGGAGACGATCAGCCGGTCCACCGACAGGCTGTGCTCGCCGCCCTTGGCATCGGTGTAGGCCACGGTGACGCTCTTCTTGGTGGCCTTGACGGCGCCGACCTTCACGCCGAGCTCGATCTTCATGCCCTGCTTGACGAAGGCCTTGTGCGCCTCCTTGGCGATCTGCTGGTCGACCGCGCCGAGGAAGGTCGGCAGACCCTCCAGGATGGTCACCTCGGCGCCGAGGCGGCGCCACACCGAACCCATTTCCAGTCCGATCACGCCCGAACCGATCAGGCCCAGCTTGCGCGGCACGTCGCCGATGCGCAGGGCACCGTCGTTGGACAGGATGCGGTCCTCGTCGAAGTCGGCGCCCGGCAAGGCACGCGCGTTCGAGCCGGTGGCCACCACCACGTGTTTTGCCGTCAACTGCTCCTTCTTGGCGCCTTCGACCGCGATCTGGTAGAGCCCGTCCTTGGCCGCGGCGAACGCGCCCCGGCCGTGGAAGAAGCTGACCTTGTTCTTCTTGAACAGGTACAGGATGCCGTCGTTGTTCTGCTTCACGACCGCGTCCTTGCGCGCCACCATGGTGCCGACGTCCAGGGACAGGCCCTTGACCCCGATGCCATGGTCGGCGAAATGCAGCTTGGCATGTTCGTAGTTCTCGGACGACTGCAACAGCGCCTTGGACGGGATGCAACCGACGTTGGTGCAGGTGCCACCGGGAGCAGGCCCGCCGTCGGCGTTCTTCCATTCGTCGATACACGCGACCTTCATGCCCAGCTGGGCGGCACGAATCGCCGCGATATACCCGCCGGGGCCGGCACCGATCACCACTACATCGAATTCTTGTGACATGGTGTGCGCCTCAGATGTCGAACAGCAGGCGCGCCGGATCTTCCAGCGCTTCCTTCATGGCCACCAGGCCGAGCACGGCCTCGCGACCGTCGATGATGCGGTGGTCGTAACTCATCGCCAGGTAGTTGATCGGGCGCACGACGACGTTGCCGTTCTCCACCACGGCACGTTCCTTGGTCGCATGCACGCCCAGGATGGCCGACTGCGGCGGGTTGATGATGGGGGTGGACAACATCGAGCCGAACACGCCGCCGTTGGAGATCGAGAACGTGCCGCCGGTCATCTCCTCGATGCCGAGCTTGCCATCGCGCGCCTTGGCGCCGTACTCGGAGATCTTCTTCTCGATCTCGGCAAAACTCATCTGGTCCGCGTTGCGCAGGATGGGCACGACCAGGCCGCGCGGGGAACCGACGGCGATGCCGATGTCGAAATAGCCGTGGTAGACGATGTCGTTGCCGTCGACCGAGGCATTGAGCACCGGGAACTTCTTGAGCGCGTGCACCGCCGCCTTGACGAAGAAGCTCATGAAGCCGATCTTGACGCCGTGTTCCTTCTCGAACTTCTCCTGGAAGCGCTTGCGCATCTCCATCACCGGCGCCATGTTCACTTCGTTGAAGGTGGTCAGGATGGCGGCCGACGATTGCGACTGCAGCAGGCGTTCGGCGACGCGGGCGCGCAACCGGCTCATCGGCACGCGCTGCTCCGGGCGTTCACCCAGGTTGGGCTGGGCGGCCGACACCTGCGGCAGCAGTGTGGCCGCACGCGGCACGACCGGCACCGCCGGCGCCGATGCCGCTGCGGGCTTGGCCATGGCGGCGACCACGTCACCCTTGGTGATGCGGCCGTCCTTGCCGGTTCCGGACACACCGGATGGGTCGACCTTGTTGTCGGCCATCATCTTCGCCGCCGCGGGCATCGCGACGCCGCCGGCGGCACCGGCCGCCGGTGCGGCGGCTTGCGCCTTGGCCGGCGCCGCGGCT
>JBFIDI010000609.1:0-3327 GCA_041581405.1 Burkholderiaceae bacterium | reverse complement strand
CCGTTCTCGATCCGGGACTTCCTGTCGAGCTTCATGCTGCTCGAGTTGTTCAAGGGCCTGGCCGTGACCGGGCGTTACCTGTTCCGGCGCAAGGTCACGATCCAGTTCCCGGAGGAAAAGACGCCGACCAGCCCGCGCTTCCGCGGCCTGCACGCACTGCGCCGCTACGACAACGGCGAGGAGCGCTGCATCGCCTGCAAGTTGTGTGAAGCCGTGTGTCCGGCGATGGCCATCACCATCGAATCCGACGTGCGCGACGACGGCTCGCGCCGCACGACACGTTACGACATCGACCTGACCAAGTGCATCTTCTGCGGCTTCTGCGAGGAGAGCTGCCCGGTCGATTCCATCGTCGAGACGCATGTGCTCGAGTACCACGGCGAGAAACGCGGCGACCTGTATTTCACCAAGGAAATGCTGCTGGCCGTGGGTGACCGCTACGAGACCGAAATCGCGGCCCGCCGCGCCGCCGACGCCAAATACCGCTGAGCCGCGGTACCAAAGAGATAAAGCCAGCCATGGATGTCAAAGCCGGATTGTTCTACGTTTTTGCGGCACTGCTGCTGTTCGCGGCGTTCCGTGTCGTGACGGCACGCAACCCGGTGCATGCCGCGCTGTACCTGGTTTGGACCTTCATCCAGGCGGCGATGATCTGGCTGCTGCTGCGTGCCGAGTTCCTCGCCATGGCGCTGGTGCTGGTCTACGTCGGCGCGGTGATGGTGCTGTTCCTGTTCGTCGTCATGATGCTCGACATCAACTTCGATGCCTTGCGCCAGGGCTTCCGGCGCCATCTGCCGCTGGCCGGCATCATCTTCGTGGTCGTCGCGCTGGAGATGGCTGCCGTGCTGATGGGCGGCTTCCGCATGTCCGAACCCAAGGCGATGGCGGTATTGCCGCTGGCCGGCGAGGCCTCCAATACGCGTGACCTGGGCGTGCTGCTGTACAGCGAATACGTGTTGCCGGTGCAGATCGCCGCGGTGATCCTGCTGGTGGCCATCGTGGCCGCGATCGCGCTGACGCTGCGCGAGCGCAAGGACAGCAAGCACATCGGCGTCGACGCACAGGTGCGGGTCAAGTCCCGCGACCGGCTGCGCGTGGTGCAGATGAACGCCACGCAGGCGGCGCCGGATCCGACACCGCCACCGGCCGAGCCGCCGGCGGACACCCCTGCAGGGGAGAAAAAAGCATGACGACCTTGACCCTGGGCCACTTCCTGTCGCTGGGCGCGATCCTGTTCGCGCTGGCGGTGGTCGGCATCTTCCTCAATCGCAAGAACCTGATCATCCTGCTGATGGCGATCGAGCTGATGCTGCTCGCGGTCAACATGAACTTCGTCGCGTTCTCCTATTACCTGGGTGACATGCGCGGCCAGATCTTCGTGTTCTTCATCCTGACGGTGGCCGCTGCCGAGTCGGCGATCGGACTGGCGATCCTGGTTCAGCTGTTCCGCAACAAGTCCAGCATCAACGTGGACGAACTCAACTCGCTCAAGGGCTGATGAACACGATGAGCCAAACCCTTTCAGCCTCCACCCTGCTGGTCGTCGCGCTGGCGCCGCTGGTCGGTGCCATCATTGCAGGCGTGTTCGGAACCGCGTTCGGCGGCAACCGCATCGGCCGGCGTGTCAGCCACAGCCTGACGATCGCCGGCGTGGCCTTGTCCTTCGTCCTGTCGGCCAGCGTGTTGTGGGACGTCGTCATGCACGGCGCCCGTTTCGACGACACCATCTACCACTGGATGCAGGTCGGCGGCCTGAAGATGGAGATCGGCTTCATGGTCGATGGCCTGACGGCCATGATGATGTGCGTCGTGACCTTCGTCTCGCTGATGGTGCACCTGTACACCATCGGCTACATGCAGGACGACGACGGCTACAACCGCTTCTTCGCGTACATCTCGCTGTTCACCTTCTCGATGCTGATGCTGGTGATGAGCAACAACCTGCTGCAGCTGTTCTTCGGCTGGGAGGCGGTGGGCCTGGTGTCGTATCTGCTGATCGGTTTCTGGTTCAACAAGCCGACGGCAATCTTCGCCAACATGAAGGCCTTCCTGGTGAACCGGGTCGGCGACTTCGGCTTCATCCTGGGCATCGGCCTGATCGTGGCTTATGCCGGCACGCTGAACTACACCGAGGTGTTTGCGCTCTCGGGCGAACTGGCCAAGCCGACCCTTCCCGGCACCGACTGGATGCTGATCACCGTGATCTGCATCTGCCTGTTCATCGGCGCCATGGGCAAGTCGGCGCAGTTCCCGCTGCACGTCTGGCTGCCGGACTCGATGGAAGGCCCGACCCCGATCTCCGCGCTGATCCACGCCGCGACCATGGTCACGGCCGGCATCTTCATGGTGGCGCGCATGTCGCCGCTGTTCGAGCTCAGCGACACCGCGCTGAACTTCGTGCTCGTCATCGGCGCCATCACCGCGCTGTTCATGGGTTTCCTGGGCATCATCCAGAACGACATCAAGCGCGTCGTGGCGTATTCGACGCTGTCGCAGCTGGGCTACATGACGGTGGCGCTGGGCGCGTCGGCGTATTCGGTCGCGGTGTTCCACCTGATGACCCACGCCTTCTTCAAGGCGCTGCTGTTCCTGGCCGCCGGTTCGGTCATCATGGGCGTGCACCACAACCAGGACATCCGCTGGATGGGCGGCCTGCGCAAATACATGCCCATCACCTGGATCACCGCGCTGCTGGGTTCGCTGGCCCTGATCGGAACGCCGCTGTTCGCGGGTTTCTACTCCAAGGACAGCATCATCGAGGCCGTGCATTTCAGCACCTTGCCGGCAGCCGGATTCGCGCATTTCGCGGTGCTTGCCGGTGTGTTCGTGACCGCCTTCTACAGCTTCCGCATGTATTTCCTGGTGTTCCACGGCAAGGAGCGTTTCGACCAGAACCCCGACGCGCACCATGACGACCACCACCATGATGGCCACCACGATGCGCATCCGCACGAGTCGCCGTGGGTCGTGACGGTGCCGCTGGTGCTGCTGGCGATTCCGTCGGTGCTGATCGGCTTCTTCACCATCGGGCCGATGTTGTTCGGCGACTTCTTCAAGGACGCCATCGTCGTCGACGCCGTGGCCCACCCGGCCATGGCCGAACTGGCCGGCATCTTCCACGGTCCGCTGGCGATGGCGACCCATGCCCTGTCGACAGCGCCGTTCTGGCTCGCGCTGGCCGGTGTCGTGGCCGCCTGGTACATGTACATGATCAACCCCGCGCTGCCGGCGGCGATCAAGCGCGGCGTGATGCCGCTGTTCACGGTGCCGGAGAACAAGTACTACATGGACTGGTTCAACGAGAACGTGCTGGCCCGCGCTGCGCGT
>JBFIDI010000608.1:0-3333 GCA_041581405.1 Burkholderiaceae bacterium | reverse complement strand
GGAACGGGCCCCTCGAAGAAATTGTGCGAATACTTTACTGGCAAGTTGTCTGCTCAGAAGTCCGCAATGCTCCCGCCCGACCAGATTTCGTGATCGGCCGGTTGTGACCTGTCCCCCTCCAGCGATACCACCGAACTCGACCGACCTTGTCCACTTGCCAGCACATTCGAATCGCCGGCGTCACGGCTTGCCCTTGCTCACGCGCGCAGGGCGGGGTGTCGGTGAAAGTGGGCAACCTCACTTGTCGCGTCGCAAGGCGCCTTTTGCCCGCCCGCAACGATATCGTTCCAGCCCTTGAGCAAGGACTTGTAGCGGCCGGCAAAACCCACCATCACCAGACCGGCAAGCACCATGGCGTAGGTCGCTGGTTCTGGGATCGGGGCGACGTATGCATGGATGCCAGAGGCCATCAGAGATGCGTCCTGGAAGTCGCCGTTGGCGTTCGTGGACAGGTGCGTCGTCAGTTCATAAAGATGCGAGCCAAACAACTGAATCCCCGGCTCGAGCAAGCCTTGCAAGCCTTCCCTGAAGGTGTAGGAAAACTGCCCCAATGTGTAGGAAAACAGTGACTGATTTGAAGTGATGTCTCGAAGGCTGACGAAGCCCTCGAAGGATGGATCTCCTGCAACCAGCATTGAAAACGAGAGTGATCCGACGGCGTCGTCCATGGTCGAGAAGGTCAGGACCGACTGTGCTGTAGCCCGTGTGAACGAATAGTCAGGGTAATCAGGCGGGGAAGCGCTGGTGGCACCCTTGGTCGCAGAAGTCGCGGTGGAGAGCGAAAACATGTCGGCGCTGGCTCTTGCGTAGTTTATGGGAATGCTCCCCTGCACACTGTCGCTGATCGGCGCGGCGGAACTGTTGGTTGTCCTGGTCGTGGACGTGGCAGCGCCGGCAAGGGTTCGCTCGAACAGGTGCAACTCGGTCGAGTACTGTGTGTCGAGGACCGATATCTCGATGCTCTGTGCTCCGGCTTGGCCGATGGCGGGAAAAAGCAGACCCGCCAACATGAACACTGCCGCCCGGTACAAATCGAATCCCGTGCCTCTTTGTTTGCTCGTTCCCATGGCATCCTCCCAGCGGTCGGGGCGTTGATTCCCGGCCAGTCAACTGTGCAGCGATTGATGGCCAGTTCTTCTGTCTGGATTTCCCTGCAGGCCAAACAATTGGCACTTCCCTGATGCGCATGAGTGTTGAGCTTGCTCAATTTGGGTGTCCGCCAATCTAGGGGCCTGCTACCGATGCCCCGACAACACCGCGATGACTTTTCGCCCTTCACGCCGCGTGCAGCTCGGGTATGGCGATTGCGCCGAGACGGATACCTTCCTCCGGAAAGCGGCCCGTCAGCAGTGACGGCTCGTGGCCGGGGCTGCCAGTTCGAACACGCGCCAGGAAGTTGTTCTTTGGCGCCAAAGTCTTGCCGGCCAGCGGGCCAGTGGCGCTTGCCGCTGTGGTCGTGACGTCACACTCTCGGCCAAGTGCGGACGGTTGATCGATCAACTGCGACCCGGTGATGCGTGCAGGCCCCCATCCCCACCTTCCCCCAGAGGGGGAAGGAGTCGGCATTGCCGTTCCCGGGTTGTTCCCTCTCCCCATGAAGCAGCTCTTCCCTCCCACTACGAGGCAGGCTCTTCCATGAGGCATGACTCTTCCATGAGGCAGGCAGGCTCTTCCCTCCCCCTCTGGGGGAGGGCCAGGGTGGGGGCCATCATCAGCAGCAAAGCGGCCGTTCACGAAGCAATGACGACCACGCAGCGGTTGCGGTCCTCACCGCTCGGCGAAGCGCACTCATGCCAACTGGCTTCAAACAGTCCTTCGGCCGGACGGCCCTGTGCGAATCCGAATGGCGGCCACGACGTGCAGCTTTGCGCTACGCCACGACGAAGGGCTGCCTCGTTGACATCACAGACTGGCGCAGACCCAGGTGTGTAAGGATATTCACGATGACTGGCGCCTGGAGGATCGCCGCAATGATCTGGAGCTCAGCCTGCCCAGTCGGTCGGCGGCAGGCGCGCTCCAGCGCTCGTTTCGCACCGCCCGTCGCAGGGTTCTTTCACCCGTCGGCCAGTCGGGCTACGCTCGCTGTCCCTTTTCAAACCACGCAGCGAGCCCATGTCGTTCAGCTCAGCCTTCATCAACCGCATGTCCCTGCCGTGTTTGCTTGCCGCGGTGCTGCTCTCGTCCTGCGGCGGCGGCGGCAGCTCTGCGCCACCACCGGCGCCGGCTGTACCCCTGGCGATGTCGACAAGCGGCGTCGCGGTGGTCAAGGCACGCTCCAACGGCTTGGGATGGATCGCCTTGACCGAGAAACTGCGCGGCTTGGCGAACGTGACCACGCCGGATCGCCGGCTGCTGGTCTCGACCGATGGTGCGGCGGCGGCCGAACCCATCACCGCACCGGCCGGCTGGTCGATCATCGACGTCGCCGTGCACCCCTCGGGGCAGTTCAGTGTCGTGCTGGCCAGCGACAAGGCGCTGAAGCTTCAGCGGCGGATGGCCAGCGGTATGCTGGTTGGCGAGTCTGAATTCATCGACTTCTCCGCCGCCACCGATCCCTTCGTCGGTGACCCCGCGGACATCGGCGATTCGCAGTCGATGCTGCCCAAGGCCACGCGGGACGCGGTGCGCATCGCGCCACTCGGCGAAGACCTGGTGCTTGCGGTGCGCACGGGGCGCAATGCCGTGGTGGCCCATCGTCTCGCCTCGACCCCCGGCGCCGGGTTCACCCGTGTCTGGCGCACGCTGGTCGAGCCTGGCGTCTATATCAGCGGCCGCGGGCTTACCTCGGGCACTTTCGATCCATTCAACAGCCTGGACAACCAATGGAAGCTGCATCTCGATGTCGACACGCAGCAGCGCATCGCGGTTGCGGTGAACGTCGACCAGACCGAGCTGCCCACTGGTCACAGTCAGTACTTCGGCGAGCCGGCCGCGGCGACTGTCACATTCGGCGCACTGGTGACGCGACTGGATGCGCAAGGCCAGCGGCTGGGTACGACGGTGGTCGATACCATCAAGCGGTCCGAACTCCATGCCATGCGCTGGTGCGCCGATACATTGGTGCTGGCTGGCCGCCTGTTGACCGAGCGCCGGCCTGATGGCTCCGGCTGGGACGCATTCGTCGCGCGCCTGCCAGACGGCGGCACCGCCGCGATCCAGGTGCTCGATTTCGATCAGGGCGATGTTTTCCTTGACCTTGCTGCGACGGGTGAAGGCCGCATCCTGCTCGCGGGCGCCACTGCGTATCGGCAGAACCCGGATGGCGGCAGCATTTCAGAAGTTTCGCAGCCGCTGCTGGCCTTGCTGCCGGCCGCCGAGGGAGTCGCGCAGCGC
>JBFIDI010000607.1:0-3334 GCA_041581405.1 Burkholderiaceae bacterium | reverse complement strand
GCGGCACTGTCGACGTCCAGCCGGGCCTCGTGGAAATCCAGCCGGTGGCGTCCGGCGGCGTTCGCACGCGCCAGGAATTCCCGGTCGTAGGAGCGGGTGCTGAAGACGGCCACACGCATCGCGCGCCCCCTTCAGGCCGCGCGCGGCGCCGGCCCGGCGCCGCAACCGCTGCCAGACACCGCCACGGGCCGGGTTCGATCGGGGAACATCATCCGGTGAATGCTAGCACCGACGCTCGCGCCTGCCCGGCAATGCCGGCGGCCGGGGCGATGCCCGTCACGGGGTGCGGGACAGCCGTGCCGGCCGGTCGAAGAACCACAACGCGACGATCAGCGCCACCGTCATCGCCGGCATGGCCAGCGGCCGCACGATGCCCACGACCAGGGGCGCGATGACGAGGAAGAACCGCAGCGCCCAGCTGTACAGCAGTCCGGCGCGCTTGACATACTCCTTGGCCATCGGGTTGAGCGAGGCACGTTCGGGCGCGGCCATCGGCATCGACATGACGAAACCGGCGTGGCTGAAATACCGCATCGACATGGCCGAACAGACGAAGGACGCGAACAAGGTGGCCATCAGCAGCATCTCCAGCACGATGCGCAGCGGTGGCGTGCCGGCGAACGAGGCGGACTCGATGGTGCTGCCGGCCAGGCTGACCGTGCCCATCAGCGCCAGCGCGGACGTGGAGGCGGAGATGGTGGCCGACATCAGCGAGTTGCGCAAGGCCTGCACCGCGACGATCTCGAAGCCCGGCTGGCGGCTCAATGCGTCGACCCAGCTGGCGCGCATGAATGCGTGCGCCGAGCGCGCGATGCGGTCCGGATGGCGCCACCCAACCCACAACACCCATGCCTCGTAGCCGAGGAACAACGCGGAGCCGATGCCGAAGGCAAGCCAGTCGTGGGAAGCGGTCATGGGAATCGTCGATCTGTTGAAGGCGGCCGCGTACGCATCGCACGGGCCGGCACGCCGGGCCCGGCCGGCCCGATCCGGCCAGGGGCCAATGGTAACGAAGCGCGGCCGGTACCCGCATGCCGGCGCGGCGCAGCGCGGGGTGGCGGCGCGTGGTATGCGCCATGCCATGATCGAACACCATGAACACTTCCGCCACACGCTCGGCCGATCCGCGAAGCTGGGTCGAGTCCGTCTACGAACACCTGGCCGCGGACGACGAAGGCCGCGTCTGCAAGGCCATCCCCGAACAGGCCTGCCGCGTGGTTCCGGGCAACTTCCTGCGCATGTTGCTGGCGAACGCCGCCAGCCAGGTCGCCGACAGCGTGGCCAGCGCCAAGACCACGTTGCCGTGGTTGCTGATGCATCTCGGCGCACCGGCCTGGATGACCTCGCTGCTGGTGCCGATCCGCGAATCGGGATCGATGTTGCCGCAGCTCTTCCTCGGTGCCGCCGTGCGCAGGCTGGCGGTGCGCAAATGGATCTGGGTCGGCTGTGCGCTGGTGCAGGGAGCCTGCCTCGCGGCGCTGGCTTGGGCGGCAGTGCAGTTGCGCGGGCCCGGCGCCGGATGGGCCGTGCTCGGACTGCTGGTCGTGTTCAGCCTGGCGCGGGCGGGTTGCTCGATCGCCTACAAGGACGTGCAGGGCAAGACCATTCCCAAGACACGGCGCGGACGCCTGTCGGGCTGGATCGCCGCGATCGCGGGTGCGCTGGCGATGCTGGTCGGCCTGGGGCTGGGCACCTTGCCCGACGGCGCCTCGTCGGCCCAGATGGCCGGGTTGCTCGGGCTCGGCGCATTGGCCTGGATCCTGGCCGCCTGGCTGTTCGCCGGCATCCGGGAGTTCGGCGGCGCAACCGAAGGCGGCGTCTCCGGTTCCGACACGATCATGCGGCAACTCGCGCTGCTGCGTGACGACGCACCGTTTCGCCACTTCGTGCTGGCACGCGCGCTGGCCATGGGGTCCTCGCTCGCGGCTCCGTTTTATGTCGCACTGGCACGGGATGCGCTCGGCCAGGCCATCACATGGCTCGGGGTCTTCATCGCCATCGAGGGCCTGGCCGGCCTGGTCAGCTCGCCGGTGTGGGGCCGCATGGCGGACCGGTCCAGCCGCCAGGTGTTCGCGACCGCCTCGGCGTGCGCAGCCGTGCTGTCGATCCTCGTGGCCGCATGGTCCTGGTGGAGCCCGCAGGGCCCCGCATCGATCTGGTTCTATCCGTTGGCTTTCTTTGCACTGGGCATCGCCCACGCCGGTGTGCGCCTGGGCCGCAAGACCTATCTGGTCGATCTTGCCGAGGGCGACAGGCGCACCGCCTACGTGGCCGTCAGCAACTCCGTCATCGGCGTGTTGCTGCTGGCCACCGGCGCACTGGGCGCGCTGGCCGCGACCTGGTCGGTCGCCGGCACCGTGATGCTGCTGGGCCTGGCCGGGCTCGCCGGCGCATGGATGAGCCTGCGCTGGCAGGAGGTGTCGGGGTAGATGGGGATGCGCGATGGCGCAACGGCTGCTAGGATGGTTGCAGGCGAGGCGCAAGCATGTTGCGCACCAGGGCCGATGCGGACCCGATCGGCGTCTGGCAAGCAGCAGGACCATGCGCAGCGCGCACGACTGCAACCATCGCAATTGGAGGTCCCCATGAGTGAACTCGACCGGCTGGCCAACCAGCACATCCTCGAATCCGAATCCCACCTCAAGCACATCGACGAATTGATGGCCAAGGCCCGCGAGGTACAGGCCAAGCAGCAACTCGAGGCCCGGACGGCCGCGGAACTCGCGCGCCTCGCCCACGAACATGGCCAGGCGACGCAGGAACTGCGCTCGCTGGGCAGCCTGCCCAAGCCGGTGACCGCCGACACCGTCGCACGCAGCGAAGGCGTCAAGGGCGTGTTGCAGAAGATCGGCCTGGAGCTGGAAAAGGCACTCACGGCCATCGGCGACAAGAGCGGCATGCACTGACACCGGCCACGCCGACGCTCCGGTCGACCCACCGCCCGGCACGGGTATCCAGGCCGGCCTATATTGCAGGCATGCAAGCATCGCGCCGCCTGCCCGTCCTGCTCGCCGCCCTCCTCGCCGTCGCGGCGGCTTGCTTGTTGCCCGCCGGTGCCCTGGCACAACAACAACCATCCCCACCGTCCTGTCCGCCGCTGCTGCAGCACCAGTTCAACCGCCTGCAGGACGAAGCGCCGCAGGACCTGTGCCAATTCGCCGGCAAAGTGGTGCTGGTGGTCAACACCGCGAGTTACTGCGGATTCACGCACCAATACGAAGGCCTGGAAAAACTCTTCGCCCGCTACCGGAACCAGGGCCTGGTGGTGCTGGGTTTTCCGTCCAACGACTTCGGACAGCAGGAACCCGGTTCGGCCAAGGACATCGCGGACCTG
>JBFIDI010000606.1:0-3340 GCA_041581405.1 Burkholderiaceae bacterium | reverse complement strand
ATGCTCACCGTGCCCACGGGCACGACGCGTGCGCCGGTCATCGCGATGCTCTGGTGCAACGAGGCGCCGTAGCCGACCATGTGGCCCAGCTGCACCGGCACATCGCGGCGCAGCCCCGCGGCGTCGGGCAGCCGCTCGATGGCCAGCAGGCGGTCCCCGGTCATGGTGCCGGCCACGGCCAGCGTGATGGCGCTGGCGCAGCTGGCTGTGACGAAACCCGCCTGCGCGCCGGTGAGCTCGGCGATCACGCCGCTGGCCGCATCGTGCAAGGCCGCCATGTCGACGAATTCGGTCGCGATGGCCGCCATCGCGGCGACCGCCTGCGGCACCATGATGGAGGCTCCGAGCACGGTCATCGTGCCGGAGACGTTGATGATGGGGCGCAGGCCGAGCGCCCGGCGAATGTCGACGCCGCGGGCGGCGTCGATCGCCGCGAGCGTGTTCTCGCGCATGGCGGGCGCCCCGGCGCGGCGGCTAGCCGTCGACCTGCAGGATGGCTTCGATCTCGACCGAGATGTTGCCCGGCAGCGAGCCCATGCCGACCGCCGAACGGGCATGCCGGCCGGCGTCGCCGAGCACGTTGACGAACAGGTCGGAGCAGCCGTTGATGACCTTGGGGTGTTCGCCGAACGTGGGCGTGGCGTTGACCATGCCCAGCACCTTGACCACGTGGCGGATCCGCGCGAGGTCGCCCAGCGCCAGATGGGCCACGGCGAGCAGGTTCAGTCCGGTCAGCTGGGCATGCTGGTACGCGTCCTCGACGCTGACCTCGGCGCCGACCTTGCCGGTATGCAGCGTGCCGTCGGCGCGGCGCGGACCCTGGCCGGACAGGTACAGGAATCCGCCCACGAGCTGGAACGGCACGTAGTTCGCCATCGGGGTGGCCGCGGTGGGCAATTCGAGGCCGAGTTCCTTGAGACGGTCATACGGTGTGGTCATGCTGTTTCTCCTCACGAAATGAAAAAATGTTGCCGTGTCATGCCATCATGTCAGCAACACGGGTTGTACGTCTTCGTCCAGCGGCCAGATCGGGCGCTGGACGCGTGTATAGGGTACCTGCCGGTGGTCGCGCGGAATCGGGCCGCCCGCGTCGCAGTACAACACCCGGCTGGCAAACGGCGCGAAGGCGGCGTGGAAATGGTTGGTCGACTTGACCACCACCATCTTCTTTCCCTTGATCTCGACACCCATGCCGGTGAGCAGGTCGCTGCCCAGCGCCTGGGTACGCTTGGTGATCAGCACCACCGATATGCCGTCGAACTCGATCGCCGCGCAGTCGCCCAGCGGTACCTTGGCGTCGACGAAGGTCTGCGTCGCATCGCGTTCGAGCCGCGTGACCTTGACCAGCGCGTCGATCGGCTGGCCCGAGGTGGGTGCGGTCTTGCCGCCGAAACGCAGCCGCAGGTTGCCGCCGACGCCGGCCATGAAACACATGCGCACGGCGATCGGGTCCCAGATCGGCGCCACCGCCACGTTCGTGACCTTGCGCTCGATCAGCCGGCGCAGGATCATCGTGGAGTCGCCGGGCGCGCCGCCACCCGGGTTGTCGGACGGGTCGGCCACGACGACGGTGCCGCTTTCCTGCAGCGCGATGTCGATCGCGCCGTCGGGCGTCTGGTAGTCCGGCTGGGTCTTACCGCGCATGCCGAAGAACTCGTCGGCGAGCGCGCGCGCCAGCGTGTCGCCGTCCGCGCGGCGGTCGTCGGTGACCACCAGCACCCGGGCACCCATCTCGGGCACGTCGGCATAGGGGAAACAATGCGCCAGCGAGATCGACAACACGCCGTCCTTGCCCTCGAGCGCGCTGATCCGGTCGACGAAGCCGCGCATCGGCTCCATCGTGGTCGGGAAGCTGCCGATCATGCGGCAGTCGACCAGCGACATCACCGGCTTGATCTCGCCGCGCGCCGCGCGCAGCGTGAGATCCACCACCTCCTCGCCGCGGGCGACGAAGTCGGTATGCGGAAACTCCTTGAAGCAGATGATCAGCGTGGCGTTGGCGACTCGCTTGCGCGTCATGTGGCAATGCGGGTCGAGCTCGACCCCGATGGGCACCGCCGGGCCGACGATGCCGCGCACCTGTTCGATCAGGTCGCCCTCGCAGTCGTCGTAGCCGTCGGCCACCATGGCGCCGTGCAGACCGAGCACCACGGCGTCGAGCGGCATCGCGGCGCGCAGTTGGGCGAGCACCTCGTCGCGCAGGGTCTCGTAGGCCTCGCGCGAGACCAGTCCCGCCGGTTCGGCGAACGAGCTCGAGCCTTCGACCAGCGTCCAGCCCTCGGCCCTGGCACGGCGCCGCGCGACCCACAGCGGCGCGGTGCACAGCTTGGGGTCGTCGGGATGTTCGCCCGGCGGCGCGTAGAAGGATTCGTGGAAGCTCTCGAGCGCGGTGGGAATGGGCGCGAAGGTGTTGGTTTCGGTACCGATGGAAGCAGCAAACATACGCATGGGTGGGTCTCCTCGTGGTCAGGCCAGACGCCGGAATAGCCATTCTGGCCCAAGCTCGGGGGCGTCGACCAGCGTCGCCGCGCGGCCCGGTGGCCCGGGGTGATTGACGGCGCCGGCGAGGCCATGCATACTGCCGGCCATCACTTCGCCCCGGGCGCCGATGCGGTGCAACGTGGCATGGTTCGGTTCCGTTTCAGGAGTTCGTGTTCATGTCGCTGTTGCCGCAAGACTGTGTCGATCTGGCGCGTTATCCGATTGCCGAACCCGGCCCCGCACGCGAGCGGCTCATGGCCGGGCTTCGCGCGGCCTTGGCAACCGACGGGTGCGCGGTGCTCAAGGGTTTCATCCGCGCCGAACGCATACCGGACCTGGTGGCCGAAAGCGATCGCGTGGCCGGCCATGGCCACCGCAACTTCAGCAACACGAACGCCTATTTCACCCAGGATCGTCCGGACCTGCCGCCGGAGCATCCGCTGCGGCGGTTCTATGCGCGCTCCAACGCCTTCGTGCCGGCGGACCATTTCGGCGCCGACAGCCTGCTGCGTGCGATCTACCGGTGGCCGGCATTTGCCCCCTTCATCCAGGAGGCCCTGGGCGAGCAGCAGTTCCATCCGTATGCGGATCCGCTGGCCGACGTGATCGTCAACCTGGCCGAGGAGGGCAACGGTTTCCCGTGGCACTTCGACACCAACAACTACACGGTGACGCTGGCGATCCAGAACGCCGAGGCCGGCGGCGACTTCGAATATTGCCCCTGGCTGCGCACCGCCAGCGACGAGAACTACGCCGGTGTGCAGGCCGTGCTGGACGGCGATCGCAGCGCGGTCCGCGTGCTGCAGCTCGAGCCCGGCGACCTGCAGATCTTCAAGGGCCGATATGCCATGCACCGGGT
>JBFIDI010000605.1:0-3358 GCA_041581405.1 Burkholderiaceae bacterium | reverse complement strand
GCCTTCCTGGCGCAGGTAACACTCGGCGCCGAAATCGATGACGTGGCCGATCTCCTTGCCCGAAGACTGGTTGTAGGCCACCACATCGGGAATCTCGTCGGTCACCAGGTACATGTGCTCCATCGCCAGCACCGGCAACTCGATGCCGACCATGCGCCCGACCTCGCGCGCCCACAAGCCGCCGGCATTGACGACATGTTCGCATTCGACCACGCCTTTGTTGGTGATGACGCGCCACGTACCGTCGGACTTTTGCTCCAGCGCCTCGACCTTGGTCTGCACCTCGATCGTCGCGCCGCCGAGCCGTGCCGCCTTGGCATAGGCATAGGTCGTGCCGGACGGGTCGAGATGGCCCTCGTTCGGGTCGAGCAAGGCGCCGATGAAATGCTGCTCCTCGATGAACGGGAAATATTTCTTCGCCTCGGCCACCGAGATGATCTCGGTCGACATGCCCAGGTAGCGGCCCTTGGCCACCGTGGTCTTGAGGAACTCCATCCGCTCGGGTGTATCGGCCAGCATGATGCCGGCCGACAGGTGCAGCCCGCAGGACTGGCCGGAGATTTCTTCCAGCTCCTTGTACAGACCCACGGTATAGCTTTGCAGCATCGCGACGTTCGGGTCGCCGTTGAGCGTGTGGAATCCGCCGGCCGCATGCCAGGTCGATCCGGAGGTGAGTTGCTCGCGCTCGAGCAGCAGAACGTCCTTCCAACCCTTCTTGGTCAGGTGGTAGAGCACCGAACACCCCACCACGCCACCGCCAATGACCACCACCTGTGCTGTCGTCTTCACGATTCGGATTCCTTCTGTTTCAATCGGTTGTTGCGGCGCAGTCCGGCCCGACCTGCCCTCGAAAATCGGTACATCGCCCTGAAGATTCGATCCCGGTGGCCCGCGACCCGTCGGCGCAGATCAGCCGTTGCATCAGGGCCGTGGTTTCGGCTTGTGCCGCATCCGGCGCGTGGTGCAGGCATGCGTGCCGTTCCATTTCAGGCGTGTTCATCGTGTACCGGCATGTTGCACGATTATTCCGTGCAATGGGTTCGATGGCGACACATCAAAAATCGGTCGGCGCACCACCTTCGGCTTTGCGGCGGGCGACAAAGGCATCGAGTTCCTCTTCGATCGCCGGGTCCATCGGCGGACGCTCATATGCCGCCAGCTCCTTTTGCCAGACCTGATTGGCCTTCTGGAATGCGGTCGGGCTGCCTGCCTCCTGCCAGGTTTCGAAGTTGCGCCAGTCGGAGATGATCGGCGAGTAGAACGCATTCTCGAAGCGCTCCAGTGTATGCGCCGTGCCGAAATAGTGGCCGCCGGGTCCGACCTCGCGTACCGCATCCAGTCCCAGACCGGCCGGGCTGACGTCCAGTGGCGTGAGGAACTCCGCGACCATCTGCAGCAGGTCGACATCGACGATGAACTTCTCGAACGACGCGGTCAGGCCGCCCTCCATCCAGCCGGCCGAATGCATGATGAAGTTGCCTCCGCCCTGGATCACCGCCCAGAGCGAGAACACCGATTCATAGGCTGACTGCGCGTCCACCGTGTTGGCAGCACATACATTGGAGGTGCGATACGGAATACCGTACTTGCGGCACAACTGACCACCCGCAAGCACTGCCTTCATGTATTCCGGGGTACCGAACGCGGGCGCGCCGGTCTTCATGTCGACGTTGGAGGTGAAGCCCCCGTACACCACCGGCGCCCCCGGTCGCACCATCTGGGTGAAGGCGATGCCGGCCAGCGCCTCGGCATTTTGCTGGGCCAGCGCGCCGGCGATCGTGACCGGCGCCATGGCTCCGGCCAGCGTGAACGGCGTGAGCATGATGATCTGGTTGCGCGAGGACATCTCGATGATGCCTTGCAGCATCGGCGTGTCCAGGCGCAGTGGCGACGAACTGTTGATGATCGAGAAAAGCGACGGCTCGCTCTCCATCTGCTCGCGCGATATGCCCCGCGCAATACGCGCGATCTCCAGGCCGTCCTGGTTGCGCTCCTTGCCCAGCGAATACACATGGAAGGGTTTGTCGGTCAGCTTGGCGATGTCGGACAGACAGTCCAGATGCCGTACCGAGGCATGGATGTCGACCGGTTCGACCGGGTAACCACCGCTGGCATGGACGATGTCATAACGTTGCGCCAGCCGCACCATGTTGCGGAAGTCAACCTGGTTGCCGGCGCGCCGACCACCTTGCAGGTCCGAACAGTTGGGCGGGCTCGCGACCTGGGCGAAAACAAGGTTCTTGCCACCGATGTGCACATTGCGCTCGGGGTTGCGCGCATGCAAGGTGAATTCAGAAGGACAGGTCTTGATCGCCTGCAGGATCAGGTTGCGATCGAACCGCACCCGCTCCGAGCCCTCGCGCACGTCCGCGCCCGCCTTCTTGAGGATCTCGCGGGCGCCGGCATGCATGAAGTCCATGCCCATCTCTTCGAGAATCGTCAGCGAAGCATCATGGATCGCCTCGAGTTCGTCTTCCGACACGACCGGTGTCGGTGGGAAACGATGCTTGAGCGAACGGTATTTCGCCGTCGACTGCACTGCGCGGGCCACGCCCGTGCCGCGCCCGCCACCTCGGCGCCGGCCGGTGCCAGAAGGGTTCGCTGTTTCCGCCATGGAGTCCGCTCCTGAATGCTGCAGTCGAAGAACGCGCAGTATCCAGGCAAATCCGCCACGCTCCAACCCGATGTTTAGGCCGACCCTGCATGAGACAAACTCATGCGACTCCAGGGCGGGGCTGAGAAAACTTTGCACTGCCCATGACGCAGTCACATTCGCAGTTGCGACCGCAGCCCCGGTTGCAGGATGTGCGTATCGCCAGGGCGTCGGCACACGGAACAAGAAACAGGGCGCTGACAAAGGCAGAAACGACAACGCCCACCATAAGGTGGGCGTTGTTGAACGGCTTTTCAGCCGATATCTGGTTGCGCGAGCAAGATTTGAACTTGCGACCTTTGGGTTATGAGCCCAACGAGCTACCAGGCTGCTCCATCGCGCGGTGATCCAAGAGTATATCCTATTACTTAGGCCTTTTCGGCGACGTCTTCAATTACTTCATCAGCAATTTCAGGACGGTCGACCAATTCGACATAAGCCATGGGTGCATTGTCGCCCACACGGAAACCCATTTTGAGAATGCGGGTGTAACCACCGGGACGCGCGGCGTAACGCGGGCCCAGCACGTCGAACAACTTGACGACGCTGTCACGGTCACGCAGGCGATCGAACGCCAGGCGGCGATTCGCTACCGTCGCGACCTTCGCCAGCGTGATCATCGGCTCGATGACGCGACGCAGTTCCTTGGCCTTGGGTACGGTGGTCTTGATGGCCTCGTGTTCGATCAACGAGTTCATCATGTTC
>JBFIDI010000604.1:0-3359 GCA_041581405.1 Burkholderiaceae bacterium | reverse complement strand
GGGTTGGGTTACGAGCTGGTCGAGATCGAGCGGCTGGCAGGTGGCCTTTTGCGCATCACGATCGATCTGCCGTGGGAGCCGCAGGCTCCCGACGCGGCAGCGCCGACGCAGTTCGTCACGGTCGAGGATTGCGAGAAGGTGACGCGCCAGCTGCAGTTCGCGCTGGAAGTCGACGGTATCGAATACCGGCGCCTGGAAGTGTCGTCGCCCGGCATCGACCGGCTGTTGCGCGGCGAGAAGGATTTCGAGCGCTTCGAGGGCTCCGAGGTCGATATCACGCTCAAGGCGGCTGTCGGCGCGGCGGCCCAGGGGCAGGTGAATGCGAATCGCAAGAAGTTTCGGGGCACGCTGGAGCGGGTCGTGGCGGCCGATGGCAGCCCGGCGGGCTGGCAGGTGGTCTGGAGCGATGCGCCCAAGGTCAAGCCGGGCCAGCGGGTCAGCAAGCACCGGGCGCCCGCGCCGCTGCAGTCGCTCGGATTCGTGCTCGATGAGGTGCGCGAGGCTCGCCTCGCGCCACTGGTGAATTTCAAGGGCCGTGGTGGTGCTGCCACGGGTGCGGTCGAAGGGTGAGCAGGGTCGTTGCCGTGTTGTTGCGGCCGGCGGTGGTCCGCGGTGGGCTTGCCAGGCGGTCCTGGTTTTGGATTGAAACGGGAGTGGAGTGACATGAATCGCGAAATGTTGATGTTGGTGGAAGCCATCTCGCGCGAGAAGAGCGTCGAGCGTGACGTCGTGTTTGCGGCGGTCGAGGCCGCGTTGGCCCAGGCCACCAAGAAGCTCTATTCGGGCGACGTGGACATCCGCGTGGCGGTCGACCGCGACACCGGCGCCTACGAGACCTTCCGGCGCTGGCACGTGGTGCCCGACGAAGCCGGTCTGCAGCTGCCCGACCAGGAAATCCTGCTGTTCGAAGCGCAGGAGCAGATTCCCGACATCGAGGTCGACGAGTACATCGAGGAGCCGGTCGAATCCGTGCCCATCGGCCGTATCGGCGCCATGGCGGCCAAGCAGGTCATCCTGCAGAAGATCCGCGACGCCGAGCGCGAGATGCTGCTCAACGACTTCATGTCGCGCGGCGAGAAGATCTTCGTCGGCACCGTCAAGCGCATGGACAAGGGCGACATCATCGTCGAGAGCGGCCGCGTCGAGGGCCGGCTGCGCCGCAGCGAGATGATTCCCAAGGAAAACCTGCGCTCGGGCGACCGGGTGCGCGCCATGATCATGGAGGTCGACCTGACGCTGCGCGGAGCGCCCATCATCCTGTCGCGTTCGGCGCCGGAGTTCATGATCGAGTTGTTCCGCACCGAGGTGCCGGAAATCGAGCAAGGCCTGCTGGAGATCAAGTCCTGCGCCCGCGACCCGGGTTCGCGCGCCAAGATCGCCGTGTTGTCCCATGACAAGCGCGTCGACCCGATCGGCACCTGCGTCGGCGTGCGCGGCACGCGTGTCAACGGCGTCACCAACGAGCTCGCCGGCGAGCGCGTCGACATCGTGTTGTGGAGCGAGGATCCGGCACAGTTCGTCATCGGTGCGCTGGCCCCGGCCAACGTGTCTTCCATCGTCGTGGACGAGGAGCGCCACGCGATGGACGTGGTGGTCGACGAGGAGAACCTGGCGATCGCGATCGGCCGTGGCGGCCAGAACGTGCGCCTGGCGTCCGAGCTGACCGGCTGGAAGATCAACATCATGGACGCCAACGAGTCGGCCCAGAAGCTGGCCGACGAGACCGATTCCGGTCGCCGCCTGTTCATGGAAAAACTCGATGTCGACGAGGAGATCGCCGACATCCTGATCGCCGAGGGTTTCACCAGCCTGGAAGAAGTGGCCTACGTGCCGTTGCAGGAGATGCTCGAGATCGAGAGCTTCGACGAAGACACGGTCAACGAGCTGCGCACCCGTGCCAAGGACGCGCTCTTGACCATGGAAATCGCACACGAGGAAAATGTCGATGCGGTTTCGCAGGATCTGCGCGAGCTCGAGGGCCTGACCCCCGAGCTGATCGGCATGCTGGCCGACAAGGGCGTCCATTCGCTGGACGACCTGGCCGACCTGGCCGTGGATGAACTCACTGAAATCACCGGCCAGTCCGAGGACGACGCCAAGGCATTGATCATGAAGGCGCGTGAACACTGGTTCACGGACGAGCCCGCCTCGCAAGAGTGATGGTCATGCGACAACAGATTCAGTGAAGGCTAACAATTGCCCGTAGCGCTTGTTATGCCGAACAAAAGGTAGCACAACATATGTCCAGTACGACAGTCGCCGAGTTCGCCAACGAACTCAAGAAATCCACCGCAACGCTGCTTGAGCAACTCAAGGCCGCAGGCGTGCCCAAGACTCAAGCGACCGATCCCGTGACCGAGGCGGACAAGCACAGCCTGCTCAACTATCTGCATACCAGCCACGGCACCGCGACGTCCGAGCGCAAGAAGATCACGCTGGTCAAGAAGCAGACCACCGAGATCAAGCAGGCCGATGCATCGGGCAAGGCGCGCACGATCCAGGTCGAGGTGCGCAAGAAGCGCACCTTCATCCGGCGTGACGAAGGCGCGGAAGCCGAGGCGCCCGCACCGGTCGAGGCTCCGGCGCCCGCCGCCGCGCCGGCCCAGCCGGTGGTCGACGATGCGGAACTGTCGCGTCGCGAGGAAGAGGCGCGTCGCCAGGCCGAGTTGATCCGCCGCCAGGAGGAAGACCTGGCCGAGAAGCGCCGCCAGCGCGAGGAGCAGGAGTCGAAGGCGCGAGCCGCCTCCGAAGCCGCCGCCGCGAACGCGGCCGCTGCCGCCGCCGCCAACAAGAAGGCCCTGGCCGCCGTGTCCGAGGGTGCGTCCGACGAGCGTGCGTCCGATGACCGCGCGGCGGAAGAGGCCGCCACCAAATCCGCGGAAAAGGAACGTGCCGACGCCAAGCAGAAGGCCGCCGCGCAGGCCAAGGCGCGTGCGGACGAGGAAGCCGCCCGCGCCGCCGACCTGAGCGAGCGCCGGCGCAAGGCCGAGGCCGAAGCCGCGGCCATTCGCGAGATGCTGGCCACGCCCAAGAGCGTGCAGATCGCCAAGAAGCCGGAGGAAGTCAAGCCCGCCGCCAAGGGCACGCTGCACAAGCCGGCCGTGGGCAGCGCCGTGGCGCGCGCCAAGCCGGGTGGCACGACCAGCCCCGGCGCGGCACCCGGATCCGGCAAGGAAGTCAAGTCGGCCAAGCTCTCGAGCAGCTGGGCCGGTGATCCGTCCAAGAAGAAGGCGATCCCGACCCGTGGCGACACGGGCGGCGGACGCGGCAACTGGCGCGGCGGACCGCGCGGGCGCCGTGGCAGCCATGACCGTGGCGGCCACAGCGACGAGCGCATGTCGGCGCCGGTCGAGTTCCGT
>JBFIDI010000603.1:0-3359 GCA_041581405.1 Burkholderiaceae bacterium | reverse complement strand
TACACGCGCAGCACTGCCGGAGTCATGGCCCGCCGCACGTCGCTTGCCTGGTTTGCCTCGGTCAGTCGGCCTGGAATCCCGAGTTCTTGATCGGGCCGGCCCAGGCGGCCTTGTCATTGGTGAGTCGCTGCGTCATCTCGTCGGCACTGCCGGGCGATGCGGTCAGGCCCAGGCTGGCCAGGCGCTCGACCAGGTCGGGCGCCTTGAGCGCGGCCTGCAGCGACGCATTGAGCTTGTCGACCGTGGCCTTGGGCATGTTGGGCGGGCCGAACACGCCGAACCAGGCCAGCGCGTCGATGTCGATGCCTTGTTCCTTGAACGTCGGCACTTCGGGGAATCGCGGGTTGCGCTGGGCGCCGCTGAGCGCCAGGATGCGCAGCTTGCCGGCCTTGTGGTATTCGGCGAACTCGGCCGGCGTGTCGAAGCCGATCGGGATCTGGCCGCCGAGCAGGTTGGTCACCAGCGGCGCGCCACCCTGGTAGGCCACATGGGTCAGTTTCATCTTGGCCGCGTCGGCCAGCATCTCGCCCATGAAGTGCGGCATCGATCCGGCCGCCGGCGAGCCGAAATTGGCCTTGGCCGGATTGGCCTGGAACCAGGCGATCAGTTCCTTCATGTCCCTGGCCGGCGTGCCGGGGCCGGCCGCCAGTGCCAGCGGGAAGGTCGCGGCATTGCCGACCGGCGTGAAGTCCTTCGTGGTGTCGTACTTGATGCTCTTGAACACCAGGGGTTGCACCACCATGACCGCGAACGGCACGACCATGACGGTGTTGCCGTCGGGCGCGGCGTCCTTGACCATCTGGGCCGCGATGCGGCCGCCGGCACCGGGCTTGTTCTCGACCAGCACCGATACGCCGAGCGTGTCCTTCATCTTGTCGGCCAGCAAACGGGCCGTGGTGTCGGCCGAGCCGCCGGGCGGGAATCCGACGACGAGTCGGACCGGGCCGGTCTGGGCCAGGGCGTGTGCGCCCAGGCCCAGGCCCACGGCCATGGCGAGCAGGGATCGACGCAGCAAGGTGAGCGAGTTCATCGAGTGTCTCCGGGTTGGTGATTGCGACCCGGCGAAGTGTAGACCGACGCACCGGCCTGGTGCCTCAGGGTTTTTGCTGGATACCGGCCTGGTGTTCGTCAGCGCGAGACGTCGTTGAGCGACCAGTCGTAGTCCAGGTACCGCACCCGGACCGGAGCGGAGCGCAACACGGCGATGTCGGCCGGTTTCGTGGCCAGTTGTTCCGCATACAGCGCCAGCAGCTTGTCGATGCTGCCCACGCCGCGATGTCCCTTCTGGAAGTCTTCCTGGAACCACTTGAAGATCTCGCTGATCTCCGCGCGGCCGTCGTTGAACCGGTTGCGGGTGCGGTCAGACATGAAACGTTTCATGCCGTCGTCGAGCTGGGCATCGAGTTGCGGCGCCGTGAAGGCCTCCGGGCGCAACGCCGGGCAACCGATGGAGGCGCAGTTGACCGCGCCATGTACACGCCAGTCCTTGTACACCGGGCGCAGCTGCTCGTGCTCGATCCAGTCCAGATGGCGTTCCTCGCCGAGCAGGCGGAAGAACTTCTTCTTCCACGGGCTCTGGAACAGGCTGCCCAGCTCCTTGATTGACTTCAGGTCCGGGTACCGGGTGAGGATCAGCTCGACGGTGAAGCCGTTGTAGGCGTTGATCAGAAAGGCCATCTTCTGCTCGCGCGAGAAGCCGGCGAACTGGGCCGGCGTCAGTGCCGACCACTGCGCCAGCACCTGCTGCAGGGCCTGCCGGTCGGCCGCAAACCCCTGGTAGTCGACCCGGCTCTGTTTTTCGTCCGCGAGCCAGCGCACATGTTGCTTCAGCAGCGCGTCCCAGGCCGCATAACGGTGGTCGAACGCGCCGTCACCCGTCTGGGCCTGTGCCGCCAGCGATGGCAGGACCAGTGCGATGGCGGCCGCGGCAAGAATCGATCGTCGTTCGGGCATGGCTCAGGTGCGCTTCCAGTCGTGATATTTGCGCACCCATTCGAGCAGCCGCTTGGGCTGGTGCGCGCGTTTCCATTCGCCCGCGGCGTATTTGTTGGCCTCGGACCAGGTCGGATAGGTGTGGATGGTGCCCAGGATCTTGTTCATGCCCAGGCCGTGTTTCATCGCCAGCACGTATTCGGCCAGCAGTTCGGCGGCATGGGAACCGACGATGGTCACGCCCAGGATGGTGTCCTTGCCCGGCACCGTCAACACCTTGACGAAGCCGTGGGCCTCGCTGTCGGCGATGGCGCGGTCTAGGTCGTCGAGGCCGTATTTCACCACCTCGCAGGCAATACCTTGCTCCTTGGCGTCCTGTTCGTTCAGCCCGACCCGCGCGACCTCCGGGTCGATGAAGGTCGCCCACGGGATGACCGAATAGTCGGCCTTGAAGCGCTTGAAGTCTCCGAACAAGGCATTGACCGCCGCATACCAGGCCTGGTGCGCCGCCACGTGCGTGAACTGGTAGGGGCCGGCCACGTCGCCGGCGGCGTAGATGTTGGGGTACAGCGTCTGCAGGTATTCGTTGGTGTCCACCGTCTTGCTGGTAGGAATGCCCAGCGCCTCGAGGCCGTAACCGGTGAGCCGGGCCGAGCGGCCCACGGCGACGATCAGGGCATCGAACTCCAGCCGGATCTCCTTGTTGTCGTGTTCGACGACGATGACCCGGCTGTCGCCGTCGCGTTCGCAGCGCAGCGCCTTGTGCGACACCAGCACCTGCACGCCGTCGGCCTGCAGCGCCTGGCGGGCCAGCTCGGAGACCTCCGTGTCTTCGCGCATCATGATGCGTGGCGCCATCTCGACCTGTTGCACCTGTGCGCCGAGCCGGGCCAGTGCCTGCGACAACTCGCAGCCGATCGGCCCGCCACCGAGCACGACGATGCGCCGGGGCATCTCGTCCATTTGCGCAAACGCGTCCCACAGGGTGTCGCTGGTGACGTAGCCGACATCGTCCAGGCCCGGCAGCGGCGGCACGAAGGGCCTGGCACCGGCGGCGATGACGATGTTGCGCGTCGTGAGCCGGGATGTGCTGCCGTCGTCGGCCCGGATCTCGACCGTCCAGGGATTGACGATGGTGGCGTAGCCGGGCCGCACGTCCACGCCCAGGCTGGTGTAGCGCTCGACGCTGTCGTGCGGCGCGATGTCGGCGATCACCTGGTGGATACGCGCCATCACCTGCTTGAAGCTGAACGTGGCCGCGGCCTCGGTGAAGCCGTAGCGCTCGGCATGGCGGATCTGGTGCTGCAGCTTGGCGGTGCGGATCAGGGCCTTGCTCGGCACGCAGCCGAAGTTCAGGCAGTCGCCGCCCATCTTGTGCGCCTCGACCAGCGTGACCTTGGCCTTGACCGCCGCGGCGATGTAGGAGG
>JBFIDI010000602.1:0-3361 GCA_041581405.1 Burkholderiaceae bacterium | reverse complement strand
CGATGGATTTCTACTGGCCGCGCGATCGCGAAGGAGAACCGCATGGCGCGCACTGTCACGGTGGCCGCGGCCCAGCTCGGGCCGGTACAAAGGGCAGACAGCCGGGAAGACGTCGTCGTCCGGATGATCGCCCTGATGGACGCGGCCGGCAAAGCGGGCGCGGACTTCATCGTCTACCCCGAACTGGCGCTGACGACGTTTTTCCCGCGCTGGTATTTCGATAAGCAGCAGGACATCGACGCCTTTTTCGAGCGCGAGATGCCCGGGCCCGAGACGCAGCCGCTGTTCGATGCGGCGCGTGAACTGGGCATGGGGTTCACGCTCGGTTATGCCGAACTCACGCAGGACGAGGACGGGCGCACGCGCCACTTCAACACCGCGATCACCGTCGACAAGACCGGACGCATCGTCGGCAAGTACCGCAAGATCCATCTGCCCGGACACCGGGAACACGAACCCTGGCGCGCCTTCCAGCATCTGGAGAAACGGTATTTCGAGACCGGCAACCTGGAGTTCAACGTGTTTCGCTCGTTCGGCGGCGTGCTGGGCATGGCCATCTGCAACGACCGGCGCTGGCCCGAGACCTACCGGGTCATGGGGCTGCAGGGCGTGGAGATGATCCTGATCGGCTACAACACCCCGGTGCACAACCCGCCGGCGCCCGAACACGACGCATTGTCGAATTTCCATAACGAACTGGTGATGCAGTCCGGTGCGTACCAGAACGGCAGCTGGGTCGTCGGCGTGGCCAAGGCCGGTACCGAGGAAGGCGTGCCGCAGATCGGCAACTCCATCATCGTTGCGCCGTCGGGTGAAATCGTCGCGGCCTGCAGCACGCTGGGCGACGAACTCGCGATCGCGCGTTGCGACCTCGACCTGACCGCGTCCTACAAGAACACCACCTTCAACTTCGCGAAGCACCGCGAGCCGCAGGCCTACGGGCTGATCGTCGAGCGCAAGGGCGCGGTGCCGCCGCCGCTCTGAGCCCGCCCGGCGCCGGGGTCTCTTGCAATGGGCGGCGATGCCCCCACGTGCAGGGCATCATGAAAACTGCCCACCCCACCCCTTCCAAGGCCGACCCGACCTCGACCCGGGTGCTGGCTGCATTGCTCGAGCGCCTGGAGCGTGGCACGGCCGCGGTCGATGCGCAGCAATACCGGTCCGTCGTGCGCCGGCTGGCCGATGCACTCGGCCAGGCCGAACCCGGCGCGGCGCTGGACGCCCTGCTGGCCGAGTTCCCGGCCGCCAGCCAGCTGTACGAGAACCTGCAGTACGAACATGCCGGCCTGTGCCGATCGCCACTCGATCCGGCCCTCGCGGCCGAGCTGCAGGCCCGGCAGTGGATCGGCCGGGCCCAGGCCCGCAACTGATCCGTCGGCCGGCGGGTCGCGCCGGGCCCTGATGCCGGCCGCGCCGGCGCCTGGCCCGCGCGGGGCCGTTACCATCGTTGATTCAGCAGGAAGCAGCATGGACCAACGAAACACCGTCATCGCCACCTTGCCCGCCATGGTGCGGGCCCACCTCGAACCCGCCTTGCCCGACTGGGTGCAGCCGCGCTGGTTCTCCAACCGCGAGCAGGCGTTCGCGATGGCGCCCGGCGCGGAGATCGGCTGGCTCGACATGCAGGACACGGATGCCATGACGCGGGCCATCACCCTGGCCACCGACATGCGCTGGCTCAGTTCGCTGATCGCCGGCATGGATGGCCTGCCGTTGCCGCTGCTGCAGCAGCGCCGCGTGGCCGTCACCAACGGCGTGGGCATCAATGCGATCACGATCGCCGAATACGTGGTGATGGCGATGCTGACGATCGCCAAGGGGTATCGCACCGTGGTCCAGGCGCAGTTGCGCCATGAGTGGCTCAAGGATTCTCCCGGCAAGGTCGAACTGGCCGGCAGCCGTGCCCTGATGCTCGGTTACGGCGGCATCGGGCAACTGGTGGAGCCGCGCCTGCAGGCCATGGGGGTCGAGGTGACTGTCGTGCGGCGCTCGCCGGGATCGTCGGCCAATACGCTGGGTCCGGACGCGTGGCGCGAGCGGCTGGGAGATTTCGACTGGGTGATCCTGGCGGTGCCCGGCACCCCCGAGACCCGGCACATGATCGGCGCACCGGAGCTGGCGTCGATGAAGTCCAGTGCCGTGCTGATCAACGTGGCGCGCGGCAGCGTGGTCGACCAGGACGCCCTGGTCGAGGCCTTGCAGCAGCGGCGTATCGGTGCCGCGTTCCTGGACGTGACCGAACCCGAACCCCTGCCGCAGGATCATGTGTTGTGGGGCCTGGACAACGCCCATATCTCGATGCACCTGTCCGGGCGCGCGCAGGACCGCATGTTCGAGCGCGCCGCGCAGCGTTTTCTCGACAACCTGGCGCGTTACCGGGCCGGGGAGCCGCTGCAATTCCAGGTCGACCTGCAGCGCGGTTATTGAGCGGCGGCGCGTCGGCGCCGCCGGTTCAATACGATTCGCGCTGCCGGCGCCGCACGCGCGTGGAGGCCCAGATCGAGACGCCCGACAACGCGATGCAAGCGACGATGACGGCGCCGTAGCTGCCGGTCACGTCGAACACCGCGCCGGCGGCCACCGGTCCGAGCAGGTTGCCCAGCGCCGCGCCGCTGTACAACGAGCCGATGATGCCGGCCACCGCGCGCGCGCCGAACATGTCCATGCACAAGGCCGGCAGCAGCGACACGATGCCGCCGTAACTCAGGCCGAACCAGAGTGCGAACACCAGCAGTGCCGCGTATCCGCCGGCGCCGAGCCACAGCAGGTAGGACGCCGCCATCGACACCTGCATCAACACCAGCGTCATCGCGCGGCCGAAGCGGTCGGCCAGCGCGCCGATGGCAAATCGCCCGACCAGGCTGCCGATGCCGATCATGCCCACCAGGCCGACCGCCTGGGCCTCGGCGATGCCCATGTCGCGCGCGGCGGCCGACACGTGGGCAAAAGGAATGAACATGGTGGGCCCGCAGGCCAGCGCGACCAGGTACAACCACCAGAAGCCGCGGTCATGCAAGGCCTCGCGCAGGCTGGCTCCGGGCGGCGGGGCGCCGACCTGCGATGCCGCCGCCGGCGCGCGCCGCAGCAGCCAGGCCGCGCCCAGTCCCAGCAGCAACACGCCCACGGCCAGCACCCGCAACGCGTCGCGCCACTGCAGCCAGGCGATTGCCGCTGCCGCGAGCAGGGGCACGACCAGGGTGCCGGCACCGATGCCGGCGCTGGCGATGCCGGCGGCAAGGCCGCGGCGGCGGGTGAACCAGGGTTGCACGCAGGCGATCGACGGCGTGTATACCAGCGCAATGCCCACGCCGATGCCCACGCCATACGCCAGGTATACGGTGGCCATGGACTGCGCAAAGCT
>JBFIDI010000601.1:0-3361 GCA_041581405.1 Burkholderiaceae bacterium | reverse complement strand
TCGTGCATGGCAAGGGTTCGCTGCTGGGCAAGATGCCGGGCGACAGCTGGCAGCAGTTCGCCAACCTGCGTGCCCTGTATGCATGGATGTGGGCGCATCCGGGCAAGAAACTGCTGTTCATGGGCGGCGAGTTCGGCCAGCGGCGCGAATGGACCCACGACGGAGAACTCGAGTGGTGGGTCACCGAGCAGGACGACCATGCCGGACTGCAGCGCTTCGTGGCCCAGCTCAACCGTGTCTACCGCGCCTCGCCGGCGCTGTACCAGCAGGACTTCACGCCGGCCGGCTTCGAATGGGTGGCCGCCGACGACGTCGACGCCAGCGTGTTCGCCTTCCTGCGCAAGCCGCGTGATGGCGGCGCGCCCATGCTGGTGGTCAGCAACATGACGCCGGTGCCACGCAGCAACTACCTGCTCGGCGTACCGCTGGACGGCCAGTGGGCCGAGCGCATCAACAGCGACGCGCGCGAGTTCGGCGGCTCCGGCTGGGGCAACCTGGGTGGCGTCGAAGCCAGTCCGGTGCCGGCCCACGGCCGTCCGTATTCGGTGTGCCTGAGCCTGCCGCCGCTGTCCACGCTGATTCTGGAGCACGTGCCCCATGCCTGAACCAACCACCCGCAAGACCCCGCGCGGCCCGGCCGCCATCGCCGCACCGTCCAACCTGCCCGCGCATGGCCGTGTCCGTGCCGTCATCGACCAGGTGCTGCCTGCCGTCGATGCGGGACGTTTTGCCGTCAAGCGTGTCGTCGGCGACGCCGTCGCGGTACGCGCGCATTGCTTCACCGATGGCCACGACGTGTTGCGCGTCATGTTGCGCTGGCGCCATGAAGACGACGACCAGCCGCGCGAAGTACCGATGAAGCCGCTGGGCAACGACGTCTGGAGCGCCAGCTTCGTGCCGCCGGAGGCAGGCCGATACCGCTACACCGTGACCGCCTGGGTCGACCCGTTCGAGTCCTGGCGCCACGAGATGGTGCGCCGCGTCGACCCGGACGACATCCGCATCGCGGCACGCGTCGGTGCCCAGGAGATCACCGCCTGTGCGCGGCGCGCGCGTGGCGCCGACCGCAAGGCTTTGGACGCCTGGGCCGGCGAGCTGCAGGCGATGGCCGCCGACGCCGGCGCCGAGATCCGCGCACTCAAGGCGCTGGCGCTGGACGACGTGCAGGCGCAGCGTGCACGCGCCTATCCGGATCGCTCGCTGGCCACCGAACACCCGATAGAGCTGCCCTTGGTGGCCGACCGGGAACGCGCCCGCTTCAGCAGCTGGTACGAGTTGTTCCCGCGCTCGAGTTCGCCGACACCGGGCCGCCACGGCACCTTCAAGGACGTGGTGGCCCGACTGCCGGCGATTGCCGCGATGGGTTTCGACGTGTTGTATTTCCCGCCCATCCATCCGATCGGCCGGGAGCAGCGCAAGGGCAGGAACAACCAGCTGGTGGCCGAAGCCGACGATGTCGGCAGTCCGTGGGCGATCGGCGCCGCCGAAGGCGGACACAAGTCCATCCTGCCCGCGCTGGGCAAGCCGGCCGACTTCCGCAACCTGGTGAAGAAGGCCCGCGCGCTGGGCATCGACGTGGCGATGGATATCGCCTTCCAGTGCGCGCCCGACCATCCCTATGTCAAGGAACACCCGCAGTGGTTCCGCTGGCGGCCCGACGGTACCGTGCAATACGCCGAGAACCCGCCGAAGAAATACCAGGACATCTACCCGTTCAACTTCGAGACCGAAGACTGGCAGGCGCTGTGGATCGAGCTCAGGAGCGTGTTCGAGCACTGGATCGGCGAAGGCGTGAGCATCTTCCGGGTCGACAACCCGCACACCAAGTCGTTTGCGTTCTGGGAGTGGGTGATCGGCGAGATCAAGCGCGAACACCCCGGGACGATCTTCCTGGCCGAGGCCTTCACCCGGCCCAAGGTCATGCATCGGCTGGCCAAGCTCGGCTTCTCGCAGTCCTACACCTACTTCACCTGGCGCAACCACAAGCACGAGCTGCAGGAGTACTTCACCGAACTGGCCAGCGGTCCGGGAAAGGACTACTTCCGGCCGAACGCCTGGCCCAATACGCCCGACATCCTGCACGAGCAGTTGCAGACCGGCGAGAGCGCGGTCTACATGACCCGCCTGGTGCTGGCCGCGACACTGGCGGCGAGTTACGGCATCTACGGGCCGGCCTACGAGTTGCGCGAGCACAAGCCACGCGATCCGGGCGGCGAGGAATACCTGGACTCCGAGAAATACCAGTTGCGCCACTGGAACCACGACGACCCGGGCAGCCTGGCGCCGTTCATCACGCGCATCAACCGCATCCGGCGCGAGAACCCGGCACTGCAGCAGGACGGCAGCCTGCGTTTCCTGCCGGTGGACAACGACCAGCTGCTCGCGTATGCCAAGACCTCGGAAGACGGCAGCAACGTGATCGTGACGGTCGTGAACCTCGACCCGCACCAGGCGCACAGCGGCTGGCTGCAGCTGGATCCGGCGTCGATCCAGGTCGATCCGCAACAGGCGTTCCAGATGCACGACCTGCTGAGCAACCAGCGTTTTTCGTGGCACGGTGCGCACCACTATGTCCGGCTGGATCCGCACAGTGTGCCTGCCCATGTCTTCGCCGTGCGTCGACGCATCCGCGACGAACGCGATTTCGACTACTACCTGTGACCCCCAACCCCAACGCCAGACGCCCATGCAAACATCCGTGAACCCATCCGCCCTGGCCGGCTCGACCGTCCCGTTCGCCGACGACCCGCTGTGGTATCGCGACGCCGTCATCTACCAGCTCAACGTCAAGGCCTTCTTCGACACCAATGGCGACGGCATGGGCGACTTCAAGGGTGTCACGGCCAAGCTCGACTACGTCAAGGAGCTGGGCGTCAACACGATCTGGCTGATGCCGTTCTATCCGTCGCCATTGCGTGACGACGGCTACGACATCGCCGAATACGAGGACGTGCATCCGCAATACGGCACGCTGGACGACTTCCGCGAAATGCTCGCCGAGGCGCACAAGCGCGGACTGCGGGTGATCACCGAGCTGGTCATCAACCACACCTCGGACCAGCACCCCTGGTTCCAGGCCGCGCGCAAGGCACCGCCCGGCTCGCCCGAGCGCAACTTCTACGTCTGGAGCGACACCGACCAGATCTACCAGGGCACGCGCATCATCTTCACCGACACCGAGACCTCGAACTGGACCTGGGACCCGGTGGCCAGGCAGTTCTTCTGGCACCGCTTCTTCAGCCACCAGCCCGACCTCAACTTCGAGAACCCCGACGTCCGCGAGGCGATGCTCGAGGTGGTGCGGTTCTGGCTCCGCCTCGGCCTCGACGGCTTCCGGATGGACGCCGTGCCCTACCTCTTC